>CAJXUL010000001.1 GCA_913060615.1 uncultured Gammaproteobacteria bacterium
GAGATAGGAGTCCGTCTCGTGGGCTCGGAGATGTGTATAAGAGACAGATAGAGAGTAGGGCAACCCCGTCTCACTAAATAAATTTCATAATCAGCAAAACCATTTATTGGCAAAAATAATTAAAAGGTAACTACGATAGAAAATAGGCTTTTCGTCAAGTCGTTCACCGTTTTGTATTACTCTACAGTGACGGACTTGGCGAGGTTTCTAGGCTGATCCACATCCGTGCCTTTATGTACCGCAACATGATAGGCCAGCAACTGCAGGACAATGGTATAGGCAATTGGCGCTAGGAATGTGTCTACCGCCGGTAAGGATACAATTCGCACGCCAGGTTCGGATTTAAAAGAGCTGCCCACTTCTGCAAAAACCAATAATTCGCCGCCTCGTGCACGTACTTCATGCAAATTGGATTCTAGCTTTTCTAACAGTTCGTCATTGGGGGCTACCGCTACGACTGGCATTTTTTCGTCCACCAATGCCAATGGGCCGTGTTTTAATTCGCCAGCCGCATAGCCTTCGGCGTGAATGTAAGAAATTTCTTTGAGTTTTAAAGCGCCTTCCATGGCGATAGGGAAAAGGCTTCCGCGACCCAGAAACAAAGAGTGATCTTTGTCTACAAATCTTTCGGCCTCGGCTGCAATAGCATCATCAAGGCCCAAAATGCTTTCGATTAGACTCGGGAGGTTATGCAATGCTTCAACAATTTGTTGCTCTTTGTCCGGGCTATCAGCGTTACGCCGGCCTAGCAAAATTGACAGGAGGAGTAGATCTACCAATTGAGCGGTAAATGCCTTAGTTGATGCGACGCCGACTTCGGTGCCCGCATGCAACATAAAAGAAAAATCGCTTTCTCTAACGATGGATGAGGTGGCGACATTACAAAAAGTCAGTGTCGCCAAAAATCCGGATTCTTTCGCTTTGCGCAATGCGGCAAGGGTATCGGCGGTTTCACCAGATTGTGACAGAGTTACGAATAGCGATTTCTTTGCATGGGCGACCTTGCGATAACGAAATTCGCTGGCTATCTCTACCTGACAGGGAATACCTGCTAACTCCTCGATCCAATAACGCGCCACACTGGCGGCATAAAAACTGGTGCCACAGGCAACAATAGTGACGGTCTCAACTTCATCTAGAACAGCAGAAATGCCGAGTCCTAGGGATTCTTCTAGAACAGAGTTTTTACCGATCCTACCTTCTAGCGTATCTATAACGACTTGGGGCTGCTGGAAGATTTCTTTCTGCATAAAGTGACGGTAGTTTCCGCGCTCAATGTCAGCAACACCTACTTGTACTTCAACACTCGCCCGCACAACGGACTCATCGTCTATGTTCCAAAAATCTAAACTATCGGCCTTAACGTCTACTAAGTCGCCTTCTTCTAAAAATATAAACCGATCAGTGACCGCATTTAGAGCTAATACATCCGAGGCAACATAGTTTTCGTCTATACCCTTGCCAACGACTAACGGGCAACCTAGGCGCGCGGCAACAATTTGATCAGGAAATAGTGGGCTCACTACGGCAATAGCGAAGGCGCCTTCAAGGCGCTTAATCGCTAATCTAACGGAATCTAACAACGTCTGACCCGCCTCTAGATAGCTATCTACTAAATGAACAACAACTTCTGAGTCAGTATCTGACGCAAAAATATAATCGGCTGCTTTAAGTTCGTCGCGCAGAGCATTGTGATTTTCGATGATGCCGTTATGCACAAGGCTAACCCGCTGGCCTGAGGAGTGCGGGTGAGAGTTTGCTTCGTTAACAATTCCGTGGGTTGCCCAACGAGTATGAGCTATGCCGGTTTGACCGCGAATAGGTTCGTCTTCCATAGCTTGAAGGAGGTTCTGAACTTTGCCAGGGCGTCTACATACTTGGAGAGCACCGTCTTCGTCTATCACCGCTACGCCAGAAGAGTCATAGCCCCGATACTCTAGGCGCTGTAAACCTTGCAATAATATTGAGGGGATATTTCGCCCAGCTACTACGCCAACAATACCGCACATAATTTGTCTTCCCTAAGTCTGCCAAAGTCCGAGTTGAAACGAATTGCGAGAATCAGTTTTTTCGGGTTTTATTATCGGCGAAATTTTTTTAGCATTTATCCACAACGTTCGTTACCGACGGGTTGAGGTAAGTTATTATTTGTCCCGCTTGACCGGGCTGGTCCAACCAGGAATATTGCGCTGCTTGCCTCTTCCCACTGCTAAATCGCTGTTATCCACCGCTTTAGTAATGGTCGATCCGGCAGCAATAAATGCCTCATCGCCAATGGTCAGTGGTGCGACCAAGGTGGAGTTGGTGCCAACAAATACGCCTTCACCTATTGTCGTTGGATGCTTGTTGATGCCATCGTAATTACAAGTAACGGTCCCGGCACCGATATTACTATTGGCGCCAATGGTTGCGTCGCCTAGATAAGCCAAATGGCCTGCCTTCACGCCGGCAGCCAATGTGGATTTCTTTACTTCGACAAAATTGCCAATTTTTACTCCTAAGCCAAGTGCGGTGCCGGGTCGAATTCGCGCGAAGGGACCTAGCTCACAGCCGTTGGCCACAACAGCGCCTTCAATCACAGTATTTGCTTTCACCTGAACGCCTTCGCCCAAAGCGCTGTTTGTTATTACCGAATTAGGGCCTATGTAGACGTTGTCCGCTAGTGTTACTTCGCCTTCAAAAATGACATTAATATCGATAAAACAATCACGCCCGGCATTTAGACGGCCGCGGATATCAACGCGGGCAGGGTCTGCAAACGACACGCCTTGTAACATGAGCGCTTGCACTTGCTGGTTTTGGTAGGCCCGCTCTAGCTCTGCCAGTTGCACCCGGTCGTTTACGCCAATAACTTCAACGGGTGAAGTGGCGAAAATACCATCAACGGCGACGCCGTCTGCAACAGCCATAGCAATAATATCAGTGAGGTAGTATTCGCCCTGCAAATTGTTGGGTTGAACTTGCTCGAGCCAACCCTTAAGCAGCTGAGTTGGAGCGGCTAAAATACCTGAGTTGATTTCACAAATGTCCCTTTCGGCTGGGTTCGCGTCCTTGAATTCGACGATCCGTTGGATGTCGCCGTCGGCGTTTCGAACTATGCGCCCAAGCTGAGCTGGGTTGGCGAAAACTGCTGTTACCAATCCGACATTGCCCTGGGCTGCCGAGGCAATTGCAGCTTCAAGAGTTTGTTGTTGAATCAGTGGCACGTCGCCATAGACAACCAATGTCACTGCACTGTCTGGTAGTGCTGCCACCGCAACTTGAACAGCATGCCCTGTGCCTTTTTGCTCGAGCTGATCTACACGGAGAATCCGCGAATCCGCCTTACCAATATGATTTTCTATGGCGTCGGCTTGATGGCCCAAAACAACGCCCACAGAAGATGGCTGCAAATTAAGAGAAGCATTGATCACGTGGGATATCATAGGCAGTCCTCCAATAGTATGGAGGACTTTGGCGCGATTGGAGCGCATTCTTGTGCCCTTGCCGGCGGCAAGGACAATCACATTGATCTGCATCTACTACCTCATGATCTTTACACAGCTCATGGGAGTATAGGTGCAAATTTCCTTACTAAACACCTAACTTCGATGCCTGCATTAGCGCTTGCGTCTACGTAGTTCCTCTAGGGTTCTAAGCTGAGCAAGAGATTCTGACATTATGGTTGCCGCAGAGACGAAGTCGGCTTCTGAGTTTTTGTCATCCATAGTTTTTTCTGCGGCAGCCCGAGCTTCTTCGGCTTGGGCTTCGTCTAGGTCTTCCGCACGAATAGCTGTGTCCGCAAGTAGGGTGACAAATCCTGGCTGCACTTCAAGAAAACCACCTGAGGCATAAAACAAATGCTCAGAACCATCTTCTAAATGCAAAGTTACTACACCTGGATTGATTCCGGTGAGTAAGGGTGCGTGCCCTGGCGTTATACCAAGCTCGCCAATTGTGCCTCTTGCAGAAAGAGATTGAATGCTGCCGGAGAAAAGCGATTGCTCCGCGCTGACAATTTCACATTGCATATTTGCCACTATACTTATTCCCTGTTTTTACAAAGATGTACTAAAGAGCAAAGACTTAAAGAGTCTTTGCTTTTTCCACTGCATCTTCAATGCCGCCGACCATATAAAATGCATCTTCTGGAAGATCATCATATTCGCCGTCAAGAATTGCTTTGAAGCTACGTACTGTATCTTCGCGGCTAACAAACTTACCGGTGTTACCAGTGAACTGCTCCGCAACGAAAAATGGTTGGGAGAAGAACTTCTGTACTTTACGTGCGCGGTAAACGAGTTGCTTGTCTTCTTCGGATAATTCATCCATGCCTAGAATCGCAATAATGTCGCGTAGCTCTTGGTAACGCTGTAGAACCTGCTGAACGTCCTGTGCAACTTTATAATGTTCCTCACCGACGACCAATGGGTCTAGCTGACGGCTGGTTGAGTCAAGCGGATCTACTGCAGGGTAAATACCTAGGTCAGTAATCGCTCTGGACAATGTGACCGTTGAATCCAAGTGCGCAAAGGTTGTCGCTGGAGATGGGTCAGTCAAGTCATCGGCTGGTACATATACCGCTTGTACCGAAGTAATAGATCCTGCCTTAGTGGTTGTAATGCGTTCTTGCAAAACACCCATTTCTTCAGCAAGTGTTGGTTGGTAGCCAACCGCTGATGGCATACGCCCTAACAGGGCAGATACTTCTGTTCCTGCCAATGTGTAGCGATAAATGTTATCAACAAATAACAGTACGTCACGACCTTCGTCACGGAACTGCTCTGCCATAGTCAAACCAGTTAACGCAACACGCAGACGGTTACCTGGAGGCTCGTTCATCTGGCCGAAAACCAAGGAAATCTTGTCAAGTACGCCAGCTTCTTCCATTTCGTAATAGAAGTCGTTGCCTTCTCGAGTACGCTCACCCACACCTGCGAAAACAGATAGACCAGCGTGCTCAATAGCGATGTTGCGGATCAACTCAAGCATGGTTACGGTTTTACCAACACCAGCTCCACCAAACAAACCAACTTTACCACCTCGGGCAAACGGGCAGATAAGGTCGATGACCTTAATACCTGTTTCTAGAACTTCGTTGCCACCAATTTGGTCTTCATACGCAGGGGCCTTTCGGTGAATAGGCATATGTGTTTTGGCGTTGACTGGTCCTTTTTCATCAATTGGCGTACCTAGTACGTCAACGATGCGGCCCAAAGTTTCTTCGCCGACTGGCACGGTGATTGGCGAGCCAGTATTCGTTACTTCTAAGCCTCTAGATAGACCGTCTGAAACACCCATAGCAATTGTGCGGACAATGCCGTCGCCTAACTGCTGCTGGACTTCTAGGGTTAGGCCATTTCCAGTAACGGAAAGTGCATCATAAATTTTCGGGACATTATCCCGATCAAATTCCACATCGATAACAGCGCCGATGATTTGTACGATTTGACCACTACTCATTTCTAGCCTCTTTATATCTCGATTATCTTTTCGAAAGTCTTTGGTGGGGCTTATACAGCCGCAGCACCACTGACGATTTCAGCAATTTCCTGGGTAATTGCTGCTTGTCTTGCGTTGTTATAGATCAGTTGGAGCTCATCTATCAGTTTTGCTGCGTTTTCTGTCGCGTTTTTCATCGCGATCATTTTTGCAGCTTGCTCACATGCACCGTTCTCTACTACCGCCTGGAAAACTTGGGACTCTACAAAACGCAGAATTAGCCCTTCAATTAACTGGCGAGCATCGGGTTCATAAATATAGTCCCAGCGATGCTGATAGGAATCATCATCTGTAGGGTCTAACGGCAGTATCTGACGCACAACGGGCTTTTGCGTCATTGTGTTTTCAAATTCATTGCTGGCGAGATAAAGGCGATCAATCTTGCCCTCAGAATACGCTTCAAGCATGACTCTGATGCCGCCGATTAAATCAGCCAGCGCGGGCGCTTCACCCACGTCGTTCATTACGGAAACTATGTTGCCGCCAATTGAACGAAAGAAGGGCGCTGCTTTGTTACCAATAACGCCGAGATCGCATTCGATGCCCTTAGCATCACATTCTGCTATCTGCTTCACTACCGAGCGGAATAAATTAACGTTCAGACCACCGCATAATCCGCGATCAGATGAAACAATAATAAATCCAACTCGCTTCACTTCACGTTCTTGCATAAATGGGTGACGGTACTCAGCGTTAGAATTCGCTAAATGACTAATCACTCCACGTATACGCTCGCTGTACGGCTTACCCTGACGCATTTTGTCTTGGGTGCGACGCATCTTACTTGCGGCAACCATTTGCATAGCACTGGTGATCTTCTGTGTGTTTTGCACACTTCCGATCTTATTTTTAATCTCTTTACCAACGGCCATTATCTATCCTCGTGGGCTCAATAGGCCTGGGTTGCCTTGAACTTTTCGATGATTTCACGGAGCGTTGCAACGACACCGTCGTTATAAGCACCGGTGGTATTTGTGCTTTCAACAAACTCTACATATTCAGAGTTCATGAAGCTCAACAACGCTGCTTCGAAGTCCAAAACCTTGTCGATAGGTACATCTTCTAAATAGCCTTCGTTGGCCGCGAAAAGTACGGTACCCATTTCTGCAACAGACATTGGCGCAAACTGCTTCTGCTTCATAAGCTCTGTTACACGCTGTCCGTGCTCTAACTGACGACGAGTTGCATCATCGAGATCTGAGGCGAACTGAGAGAACGCAGCCAATTCACGGTACTGGGCCAAAGCCATCTTAATACCGCCAGAAATTTTCTTCATGAATGGCACCTGGGCCGATCCACCTACTCGAGATACCGAAATACCTGGGCTCATCGCAGGGCGAAGACCTGAGTTAAAGTTCTCAGTCTCTAAGAAGATCTGTCCATCTGTGATTGAAATCACGTTGGTTGGTACAAACGCAGATACGTCACCAGCTTGTGTTTCAATAATCGGTAGAGCAGTTAACGAACCTGTTTTACCTTTTACAGCGCCGTTGGTGTGCTTTTCAACATAAGCAGCATTTACCCGTGCTGCGCGCTCTAGTAGACGAGAGTGCAAATAGAAAACGTCGCCTGGGTATGCTTCACGACCAGGTGGGCGCTTAAGCAACAGTGAAATTTGACGATACGCCCATGCCTGCTTTGTTAAGTCATCATAAATGATCAAAGCGTCTTCACCGTTGTCGCGGAAGTATTCGCCAATCGCGCATCCGGCGTAAGGAGAAATAAACTGCATAGCCGCAGGGTCAGAAGCACCGGCGGCAACGACTGTGGTGTACTCCATAGCGCCGTGTTCTTCCAAAGTACGAACGATGTTCGCAATGGTCGACATCTTTTGGCCAATGGCTACATAAACACACTTAATACCACTACGCTTTTGGTTAATGATTGCGTCGATAGCGATGGCAGTTTTGCCGATCTGACGGTCACCAATAATGAGCTCACGCTGACCGCGGCCAACAGGAACCATGGCGTCGATACACTTAAAGCCAATTTGTACTGGCTGATCCACTGATTGACGCTCAATTACACCCGGCGCAACTTTTTCAATAGGTGAAGTTTCTTTAGCGCCTAATGGACCTTTGCCGTCAATAGGGTTACCCAATGAGTCAACTACGCGACCCAAAAGTTCAGGGCCAACTGGCACTTCAAGAATACGACCAGTACAACGAGCGGTCATGCCTTCGGTCAGTTGTCCATAATCGCCTAGTACAACAACACCAACCGAGTCACGCTCTAGGTTCAATGCCATGCCATAGAGGCCGCCATCAAATTCGATCATCTCGCCGTACTGAGCATCTGCTAAGCCGTGGATTCGGACAATACCGTCAGAAACGCCAACGATTGTTCCTTCGTTTTTCGCTTCTGCCTTAATATCAAGGCCCTGAATCCTGCTCTTGATGATTTCACTGATTTCCGATGGATTCAGTTGCTGCATTTTAGCTTCCTTTTAAATCTTATTTCGTTTCGCGGTGCGCTACGCTTGCACCAACGTTTCAACCAACTTAGCCAGACGTCCCTTCACAGAGCCGTCAATCACAATATCTCCAGCTCGAATAATCGCGCCGCCAACTAAACTGGCGTCAACCGAGGCTTCAATTGATATTTCTTTATTGAATTTGGCGTGGAGTGCTGCGCGCAAAGATTCGCTTTGGCTGTCAGAGAGCGCGTAAGCAGAAATAACTTCTACTTCTATGCTTCGCTCCTCTTCAGCCCGCAGCGCTTCAAATTGACCGCGCACATCACTTATGAGTTCTAAGCGATCGTGCTCAGCTAGCGATTGCAGAAAGGCATTACCTTGTTCGGTAATCTCTTCTGCACAAATCTCTGCTAGCTTTGCAGCTTTGTCAGATGCGGCTAGATCAGGGCTCCTCAACAAACCTTTGACGGTCTCCTGCTGAGAGGTCGTATCCAATACCGCTAATACGTCAGACCATTGAGCTAGGGTGCCTTCGCTTTTCGCTAGGCCAAAAACCGCATTCGCATAGGGTCTAGAAATGGTTGCTAGTTCTGCCATTTTCTATAGCTCTGCCGCGAGCTTATCAAGCATCTCACCGTGCTTTGCAGCGTCGATGTTGTCTTGAAGCACTTTTTCAGCGCCGGTAATGACTAAGCTTGCCACTTGGCTGCGCAAAGCTTCCTTCGCACGATTAATCTCTTGTTCGATTTCTGATTTCGCAGAGTCTATAAGACGCTGACCTTCGGTCCGCGCTTCTGTCTTAGCTTCTTCTACGATCTGACTAGCCCGGTTACGAGCTTGTTCAATAATCGCTGAGGCTTCCTGCTTCGCTGCACCCATTTCCTGTTCAGCATTTGATGCTGCTTGGGCGAGCTTTCTATCAGCTTCTTCCGAAGCTTGAAGTCCAGCAGCGATGGCTTCTTGGCGCTCGCGCATAGCGGTACCAATAAGCGGCCAGATGTACTTCATACAAAACAAGACAAATATAACAAACGTTATACTTTGACCTAGTAGAGTTGCGTTTAGATTCATCGCTCTTCTCTTTTAAAATTATTTACTTTTTGCTGCCAAGCTCGTCTAGACATCATCCCGCCGAACCGAACCTTATCTAAATTTCTCTAGCAGGGCGAGGTTCGAACCTGGCTGATACGCAGCCGAGCAAAAACAATTCGCCTTAAGCGGCTACAGCAAAAATAACGTACAAGCCAATACCCACAGCAATCATGGGAACAGCATCAACCAAGCCTAGTACGATGAATAGTTGCGTACGAAGCATTGGCAAAAGTTCTGGTTGGCGAGCAATACCTTCAAGGAATTTGCCACCCAACACGCCTACACCAACGGCAGCCCCTACAGCGCCTAGTCCCATCATTAGACCACCAGCGATAAACAATAGTCCTGTAAGTTCCATTTCTACTCCAATTTACAATTTAAAATTAATTTTAGCGGCTTGGCCGCACTCAGCCTTCATCCAAAGACTTATCTATCAATGCTCATCCGCATCGTGCGCCTGAGCCAGGTACACAATAGTCAAAACAGAGAAAATGAATGCTTGCAGGGTTATCACGAGGACGTGGAAAACCGCCCATACCCACTGCAAAGCACCGCCGAAAATAAAGAACACTACACCGCCACCAAACATCAGGGCGATTAAGATGAAAATCATTTCACCAGCATACATGTTGCCGAACAATCGCAAACCTAAAGATAGCGGCTTAGCAATAAGCGATACAAATTCGAGCAAAAAGTTAACTGGAATAGCAAAAACTGAAGGGAACGGGTGCAGGGTTAATTCTTTTAGGAATCCCATGCCACCTTTGCACTTGATGCTGTAATAAAGAATCAGCACAAAAACGGAAAGCGCCATTGACATCGTAATGTTTGGATCAGTTGATGGCACTATCTTCATATGCGAGACACCAGCCATTGAAGCAAGCTCTGGGATCCAGTCAACAGGTAGCAAGTCCATTGCATTCATTAGAAAGACCCAAACAAAAATCGTCATCGCAAGCGGCGCGATTAGATCGTTTTTGTGCTGGAAAATACTATTGGTTGTTTCTTCAATGAACTCGACAACCATTTCGACAAAGTTTTGCAGGCCGCCGGGGACGCCGGCAGTGGCATTAACTGCTGCTTTGCGAAACAACACGCAAAATACTAAACCGAGAAATATTGACCAAACCATTGAGTCAACATTCAACGACCAAAAACCCATCTGCGCCGCTTCAGCAGCACTATGGGCGAAACCCCAAGTACCGTCTGTGTGCTGACCATAAGTTAAGTTGGTCAAGTGATGCTGAATATATTCAGCTGTCGTCTTAGCTTCACTGCTCATTTATCTTCGACCCTTTGGCGGCACGCTATAGGTGCTGCTTTTATATTTTATTCGTTGCTGTTGTCTTTAACTCAGACACTCTGTTTTGTCTTTCAATCTATTTTTGCCTACCGATACTCAGATCGATACGCACTGTATTCTTTTGCATCAAGCTGACCAGCCATCTGACCAGCTAACTTCGCAACCGGTAGACCCTTAAGCCTTAATATCTCAGCCGCGCTAGTCCGATCTAGTCGGAATGTGGCAATTTAAACACCGGCGCTAGAGCCAGTAGATAACTAACTTGCACTATCACCAAGCTAAAAAAGTAACCTAGCGGCTCAACTTGTAAAAACACTAAACTCGCCACCATTAACAAGCAGGTGGTCACCGTCTTTACAACACCTTGCGCCAAAATGCGCAGTGGGTTGCTGGTTCGGCTATTACTCCAGGCCAAATACGCGCTGGGCAAAATAATCGTTAACGCCCCAATAAGTGCAGCGTAACTTTGCTCAACATCCACACCAAGGAACCCAAGGCTCGATAAGCTGCCTATTATCACTTGCAACTGAATCACTAGGACATGGCGATGTTGCGCAAATATCAGACGTTTCGCGGCGCGTAGTATAGAGATGGCGGCGCTACCATTCAATTATAATTCACCGAAATATCAGTCAGATAGACTAAAGTGCGATAAAACACCGTCTAATTCTTCTAAAGTAGAGTACTTGATGACGAGTTCACCACGCCCGCTCTTGCCATGTCTAATGTTTACCTGTGCACCCAAATGATCCATTAGCTTGCGCTCAAGGCGCTGAGTGTCGGCATCTTTGACCGGCTTTACCTTCGTTTTATTGCCACTGTCTTGCGCTTGAAGCAGCTTTCTTACTAAGGCCTCGGTATCTCTAACCGACAATTGACCATCCGCTACTTTCAGAGCGGCTTGGTCTTGGGTTGTGCCCGTTAGACCAAGCAATGCACGGCTATGGCCCATATCTAATTTGCCATCTTCCAATAATTCGCGGGCCACCGAGCCTAAGCTCAAAAGTCTTAAACTGTTGGCAATGGCGGCGCGCGATTTACCTACCACATCGGCTACTTCTTGTTGCGTTAACTCAAATTCATTACGTAAACGTTCTAAGCCGATGGCTTCTTCTAACGCATTAAGGTCTTCGCGCTGAATATTTTCTATTAAGGCAATTGCCGAGGCTTCGCGGTCGCTTACTTGCTTATTGATTACCGGTATTTTTGTCAGGCCTGCAAGCTGAGCTGCACGCCACCGACGTTCGCCAGCTATTAATTCGTAGCCACCCTGTGCAAGTGGGCGCACAACGATAGGCTGCAGTAAGCCCTGACTTTTAATGGATTGAGCTAAATCTTGGAGCGCACTGGGCTCAAACCATTTTCTCGGTTGATACGGGCTAGTCTTAATTTGGTCTATATCGAGCTCAAGACCACCTGAGGACGCAGACGTCGGCGGGTTATTCGCTGACGTCGCCATAGCGCCAGATTTCACTCCATCCGAAAGAAGGGCACTTAACCCTTTGCCTAAACGTTTTTTACTCATTGTCCGCCCGCGTAACCTTGTAAGTAGAGTCGTTGTTATTGAACTGGATGTACATCATGGCGCTTACGCAACTCTCCGGCCAAAGCCTGATACGCCAAAGATCCTCTAGAGGACTTATCATATATTAATACCGGCAGGCCGTGACTTGGGGCTTCTGCCAAACGCACATTACGCGGTACCACCGTGCGAAACACTTTTTCGCCAAAAAATTGTAGCAATTGCCGCGACACGTCTCTTGTCAGACTGTTCCGCGGGTCGTACATGGTTCGAAGTAAGCCATCTATCTGCAAATTTGGATTAGCGTGGCTACGAATACCTTCAACCGTGTCTAATAAAGCAGATAAACCCTCAAGCGCATAATATTCGCATTGCATAGGAATGAGCACGCCGGTTGCAGAGATTAACGCATTCACCGTAAGAATATTTAGTGAAGGCGGACAATCAATAATCACGTACTCGTAGTTGTAGCAGTCTAGGCCAATACGCTCCTTCAATAGAAACTCGCGGTTGTCCATCTGTAACAACGCAACTTCTGCAGCGGTAAGCTCAATGTTTGCCGGCATGACATCGTACAAAGCGGTAGAGGTTTGTTTTATTTGAGCAAAATCCGCGTTTTGCATGAGCCAATCATAAATGCTTAGTTCAAGTTCTTGCTTTTCTACGCCACTGCCCATGGTTGCGTTGCCTTGTGGATCTAGATCGACAAGTAAAACTTTACAACCTTGAGCGGCCAAAGATGCACTGAGATTGACGCTAGTGGTGGTTTTACCTACACCACCTTTTTGATTTGCAATCGCAATAACTTTGTTCATTGGCTCTCTAATCTTTGTCTTTGCGCTGCAAGATGCACAAAAAATGCGGCTGCTCTAAGCCAGGAATAAGACAACTTATTTTCTCAGAGCTGTAGCCTAACTCAATTTCGTCGAGGGTATCTTCCGGCGTTTTTTCGCTTTCTGCCGTTTCTTCTACAACCTCTACTTGGGCGCTTTCAAAGACAATGACCCTGCCGCCTTTTGCCAAATAGGGCTCAACCATGGGCCATAGCAATGGGCCTGACGCTACGCCTCGAGCAAGAATCGTATCGAAGCGCTGGTCGACAAAGGGGTCTTTAGCGAGGTTGCGTTCCTCAAGGTTAACATTGGACGTTTGTAATTCGCGGCTAGCCATATGCAAAAACCGAATCCTCTTCGCCATGCGATCGCACAAGGTATAGGTTCTATTCGGGTCCACAATTGCCAGGGGCATACCGGGCAGACCCGGACCTGTACCTACATCTAAAACGCTGGTTCCAGTTAGGTAGGGCAGAACGCTTAAGCTGTCCAAAAGGTGTCTTGGCAAAAGGCGGTTAATATCGCGGCGGGAAATTAGATTCATACCCTTATTCCATCGCACCAGCAATTTTGCAAAGTCGTGTAGCTTAGATAAGCTGTTAGAATCAATAACTAATTCTAAACCTTCTATACCTTCCGCTAAACTCTCAAGGGTAATGTTCAGAGTGTTGACGCCTTTTTAGGATTTTTAGCTAGTGCTTTGGCATTTATCAATAGAATTGACAGTGCTGCCGGTGTCATACCCGGTATGCGCGCAGCCCTAGCTAACGAATCTGGTTTGTGGTGTTCGAGTTTCTGCTTTAGTTCGTTGGACAGTCCGTCGAGCCGGGAAAAATCCATAGACTCCGGCAGCAACATGCCTTCGTGTCTACGGATTTTTAAGATCTCATCGTCTTGGCGTTTAATATAGCCAGCATATTTTGTTTCTATCTCTAACTGTTTCAGAGCCAGAGCATCTTTATGAGCATCACCATTTTCCTCTGTTAATGCGATATCTAGCGCTTTTGAAATTTTTGCGCTATCAATTTCCGGTCTGCGCAGCGCTTCTTCTAAGGTCGTTTCTTTTCGCAAATTTAGCGCTAATTTTTGGTCTAAGTCGCTACCGGGCAAAATACAAATACCCTTAAACTGTTTTCTAAATGCCTCAACTTTGCGCAATTTTTCTTCAAAATGCGCGCTCCTTTGTCGCCCCACTAGACCAAATTCTATGCCCATTGGCGTTAAGCGTTGGTCCGCATTGTCTTCTCTCAACCGCAACCTAAACTCGGCGCGGCTAGTAAACATTCGGTAGGGCTCGGTTGTGCCTAAATTAATTAGGTCGTCTACCAACACGCCTATGTATGCTTCATCGCGGCGTGGCTCCCAAGGAGATTTGTCCTGGCATTTGCGCGCAGCGTTAACACCTGCAAGTAAGCCTTGTGCACCCGCCTCTTCGTAACCTGTTGTGCCATTAATTTGGCCAGCAAAAAATAGTCCTTCTAGCGCTTTAGTTTCCAAGGAATGGTTGAGGTCTCTTGGGTCGAAGTAATCGTATTCAATGGCATATCCAGGGCGCGAAATGTGCGCATTACTGAATCCCTGCATGGAGCGCACAAACTGTATTTGTACGTCGAAAGGTAAGCTTGTTGAAATGCCATTAGGATAAAGCTCTGTGGTATTGAGGCCCTCTGGCTCGATAAATATTTGATGGCTTGATTTGTCGGCAAAGCGAACCACTTTGTCTTCAATACTCGGGCAATATCTGGGTCCAACGCCTTCAATGGCGCCACTGTACATAGCGGACCGGCTCAAATTATCTGTGATTATTTGGTGCGTATCCGCATTGGTATAAGTGATGTGGCAACTGATTTGTTTGGGGTGGTAACTACGCTTGCCCATGGAGGACATTACCGGCCTTGGTTCATCGCCTAACTGACTTTCTAGTTCAGAAAAATCAACGCTTCTGCCATCTATTCTAGGTGGCGTGCCAGTTTTTAGGCGGCCTACTCTAAAAGGTAGAGCGCGTAGTCTCTCCGCTAAAGCAATTGAGGGGGGATCTCCTGCACGGCCACCCGACTGCTGTTGGTCACCAATGTGAATCTTACCGCCAAGAAAAGTACCGGTCGTTAAAACTACGGTTTTGGCGTCAAAAATTAGACCCATTTGGGTTTCACAACCAACCACTTTGCCGTTTTCAACAACTAAGTCTACAACAGACTGCTGGAACATTTGTAAATTGGGCTGATGTTCTAGAATTTCTCGGACGGCATTTTTATACAAAGTTCGATCTGCTTGCGCGCGAGTAGCTCGGACTGCCGGGCCCTTACTAGAGTTTAGTACTCTAAAGTGAATGCCTGCTTTATCCGTCGCCGCACCCATAACGCCATCTAGTGCATCAATTTCCGCTACTAAATGACTTTTCCCTATGCCTCCAATAGCAGGATTACAGGACATTTGGCCAAGTGTTTCGATACTTTGGGTCAGTAGCAGTGTTTTTGCGCCCATGCGGGCAGACGCCGCAGCGGCTTCGGTTCCAGCATGGCCACCGCCAATTACGATGACATCAAATTGTTCTGGGTAATGCATACCTATGAATACTCATGGCTGCTAGGGGCGCAGTAGTATAGTGCTTAGTCAAGGGATTGGAAGATCTTGTTGTGACCAATTATTTGCAAGATTGGACTTCATTTTAATGAAATTACTTGCCGATACAAAATTCTGAAAAGATTTTTCCTAATAAATCATCAGGTGTCACGATACCTGTGACCTCACCTAAACATTGGTGGGCGATGTAAAGTTCTTCTGCAACAAACTCAGCGCCGAGGTTCTGCGTAAGAGCATCTGCCGCCGCATTGACCTTAGCCAAGGTGTCTTGAATGATTAGAATATGTCGCTGGCGTGCAGCAAAAGGGACATTTTCTTGACCAAAGCCAACACTTTCCTGAATGGCCTTTTTCAATAAATCTAAACCTTCGCCTGTTTTAGCAGACACCGTGACATTGGCAACGTCTTTTGGAACAGCCACACCAAGATTTAAATCCGACTTATTGATCACTAAAAGAATATTGTTTGTCTGGCCGTCTGCTGCGGTGTCATTTGACGCATGAAGGGAGTCTAGGTTGCTTATCAGTTCAGAAGTCTTAACAACTGTTGTTAACTCATCTGCGGCGGCAACATACAGCGTTAAATCTGCTTCAGCGGCTTGAGCTTTGGCGCGCGCGATACCAATTTTTTCTACTTCATCATCACTTTCGCGCAGACCAGCTGTATCAACTAAGCGAATAGGCAGGCCACCTATAACCAGATCTACTTTCAACAAATCTCTTGTTGTACCGGGTACGTTAGTGACAATGGCCGCTTCTTCACCGGCCAACGCGTTCAACAAACTTGATTTACCCACATTGGGTTTACCAATGAGCGCTACTGAAATTCCTGAGTTAATTAATCTACCTTGGTTCGCTTGAGCCAGGATAGATTCTAATGCGGTAATCGTTTTAGTGATGTCTTCTGCAACCCTAGCCTCTTGTAGAATCTCAATATCCTCTTCAGGAAAATCAATGGCCGCCTCTACACGCACCCGCATATTCGCTATATCTAGGGCAATAGCCGTAATCATTTGCGAAAAAGCACCCTTGAGAGTGTTAAGGGCTGCCTTGGATGCTGCAACTGAGGTAGAAGATATTAAATCTGCGACAGCCTCGGCTTGAGCGAGATCTAATTTCCCATTCATAAACGCACGTTCGCTAAATTCACCTGGTCGGGCTAAACGAGCGCCACGCTGGCACAAAGCATTGAGAATTCTATGTTGAATTACTGGCCCACCATGCCCTTGTAGTTCGACCACATCTTCGCCAGTAAATGAGTTTGGTCCGGGAAACCAAAGAGCCAAGCCGTTATCTAACATTTCTTCTGCGTCGAAAAAATCAGTGTAAACCGCTGTTCTAGAAATGAGCGGTTTTTTGCATAGCTGGGCAGCTATTGTGTGAGCACCTTCGCCAGATAGACGCACAATACCTACGCCCCCTTGTCCTGGCGGCGTTGCTATTGCACAGATTAAATCATTATTTAGCGCTTGGTTTGTTGCCACGATGTTGTTCAGAAGTTCTTTCGTTGTAATACATCAAACGCAAAAATACCTGTTGTAGGCATTTTTCAGAGTAACGGTTGTTTCTAGGAGCGTTCACTTTCCACTTTCTTATAAATATAAGTTTGTTGAGCGATGGACAATAAGTTGTTCACCAACCAATACAAAACCAAACCTGCTGGGAAGAATAAGAACAATACCGTGAACATAATTGGCATTAGTTTCATCATTTTGACTTGCATTGGATCACCTACCTGCGGATTCAATGATTGCATCAAATATGTACTGGCACCCATCAGTAGCGGCAATATGAAATAGGGGTCCATCGCCGAGAGGTCCTCAATCCAAAACATAAAAGGCGCTTGGCGCAATTCAACCGATTCTAACAATACCCAGTAAAGCGCCAAAAATACGGGCATGGGCGCAAGCATCGGAAGACATCCACCCAAGGGGTTAGCGCCCTCTTTTTTGTATAAAGCCATCATTTCTTTAGATAACTTTTCTCTATCGCTGGAATAACGTTCCTGGAGTTTTTTCATCGCCGGTGCAACCCGACGCATGTTTGCCATGGACCGATAACCTTTCGCAGAGACCCAGCCCAACGTAATTTTAACCGCGAGCGTTAGAAGGATAATCGCCAATCCCCAGTTACCCACAAGGTCATGGAAAAACGTTAATGCCTTGAAAAGTGGAATCGCTATCCACCAAAGGAATCCATAATCTACAGTCAGATTAAGGTGTTCTGATATGGCTTCCAACTCAACCTGATCCTTCGGTCCTGCATAAAAATTAGCGTTCCAAACACCTGATTCTCCGGGCTGTAAAGTTTTTGCTGGCCCAGTAAAACCAAACAAGTAATTATTATCTTTGGTGGGGCGAGCGTAATAACGAATTTGTTGGTCTGCTGGTGCTACCCAAGCCGAAAGAAAATAGTGCTGAAGAAAAGCCACCCAACCGCCCGTATTTTCTGCTTGTAGAGCGTCCTCATCTAAATCATCGAATTCAACTTTTTGATAAGGGGTCTCTAAAGTTGTGATTGCACCGCCTAGGTAAGGGTCTGGCGCTAGCGAGAAAGAATCATCTGCTAATACCGCTTTTCTATCGCGCTTAATTTGGGTGAACATCCCCGCGGTAAAAGCGTCATCACTGGTGTTAGTTAATCTGTAGCTGACGGACAAAAGGTACTTATCCGCAGTAAAAGAAAACACTTTTTCCACCGTCACACCATCGGCTAGGGTTGATAGAACCAAGTCAGTTTGTCCGTCGCTGTCATCCATGTTCAGTTCACGGACCGAGGTCGAGTACTTGGGTCTTTGACCGTTTTTATCCACACCGTTTGGACCGATAAGTCCACTTTGAGCTATGTAAGTTTGGTTCTGATTCTGTTCAAGCAATAAAAAAGGTGTATCTTGCAGATCTAAAGCAACTGGATACTTGGGTAACTGAACCCTAACAATATCTCCACCTAACAAATCTATCCAAACCTTCAACTTAGGTGTTGTAACAACAACCAATCGGCTCTCTGGTGTTTGTGCCTGAACCTCGCTGAATGCATCATTAGTTGCTAGTGAAGTCGGTAGTTCATCGCTGCTGAGCAGGCTGATGTCTGGTATGTCTGAATCAGACTGGCGTTGATCGACAATGCTTGGTCTTATTGCAGAAGTATCTATGGCATTTGTTTGTTGATCAGAAACTAGCGGCGCTTCGCTGTAAGAGATAGGCGATCTATCTGCCTGCATGTCTTCATTCCACGCCAAAATAAGCAAATATGAAGTTGCTGCGAGACCAATAAGCAGAACAATACGTTGAATTTCAGGAGGTAACATATATCTAGGTCTCTTTATTTACTTTTTTTAACAATTTCAGGGACGTTATCTATGCCCCCTTCGTGTAACGGGTGGCACTTAGCGATACGTTTTAGGCCCAGCCAAAGACCTTTAAGAGCCCCATGTGAGCTGATGGCTTGAATCATATAGGTTGAGCAGGTCGGGTGGAATCGGCAACTTGGGCGAAAAAGCGGGCTGATGGCTTTTTGGTAAACAACAACGCCGCTTATTAAGAATTTTGACACAAGTCTTATAGGCGCAGATTCCACTACTTCTGCTGCTGGTTCCGCCACTATTTCTGACTCTATATCCGCCTCAGAAGTCACTTTTGCTCAGACCCTCTTTGCGCTCCAAAATCAGAAACTGGCGTTCAAGTAATTGGTGTAGACGTTTATCGTCTAACTCCGCAAAAAGCTGAATTACTAAATCTACTGAAGGCAAACTATTCAGTTCCCGACGAAATCTATCGCGGATAATTCGCTTTATTTTATTTCGCCGCACTGCTTTCGAGAAAACACGCTTAGCTATCACTAGACCTAGTCTTGAATGGTCTAGCGTATTCTTTTTCACGCGAATACGCAGGGGGCCATCTGACACCACCAAGTCTGGTTGTTTGAATACATCAGTATATTGGTGAGCACTTAACAGCCGAGCTCGCCTTGGGAAAGCGTAGCTGATTAAGTTCAAGGAGGGCTCAATCAGACAGTAAGACGTTTACGTCCCTTTGCTCTTCTTGCATTCAATACTTTGCGACCAGCTTTGGTAGCCATGCGAGCACGGAAGCCGTGAGTTCTAGCTCGTTTAAGGTTACTTGGTTGAAACGTTCTTTTCATATCAGACTCTAAAGCTCAGAAATTTCGGTACTTTTGGGTAATGCTTCAATCATTCTACCACTGAATTAACCAGAGCGAGTGAATTAAGGTGCGCGATTCTATGAACAGTGGAGAGAAGTGTCAATTAATTTGATTTATATATATTTAAGATTTTATTGTTGTTTGTTATTGAGGGAGAAGATCTACTGTATAAGTAGGCTAATGTCCTGATTATTATGGGTTTTGCGGGGATTAAAGCTTGTGGGTAAATGGTGTTCCTACTATGTACAGGTAGATGGGTAATTATGTATAAAAAGTTATCCACAGGTTCTTAAACGTTTTGCACACAACTTATTCATTAGCCAGCTCACTTTATACCCCTGGAACCAAGCGTTAAGTCGTTGATATAAAAAGATAAGGCGAACACATTTTACTTTTTTTTCTGATTGCGTAGTACTTAGGCTGTGCATGGGCATAGAATTGCACCCTAAGCGGATGGATGACAAAAGTAAGATTATTCCTATTTAGATCTATTTGAGAAAAAAGCACCCAACTGGAGCGACGCAGTAGCCATTGCTCGGTAGGGACACAGTTCTCAAAATAGGAAACAGAGACAAAGACAGAGTTGAGTCTAAATTGAGTGAAATAAGAAGTTTCTGAAAAGAGACTATTTAGTAAATCTAAATGTTGGCAGGGGAAGGTTGCAGGCCAGGAACCTTTCAAACACAAGAATAATGAATGCAGAGGATGCTTGTAGGTGGCAAAAACTATTTGGCAACAGTGCTTAGGGCAACTTGAATCAGAGTTGGCGAACGAGCAGTTCGATACATACATCCGCCCGTTACACGCGGAATATGATGATGGTCGCCTGACTCTTCTTGCGCCTAATATTTATGTAGAAGAAAAAGTTCGCTCAAGCTACTTAGAAAGAATAAGTGAATATTTCGACGGTGCTCTGGACAATTCCGAGGTTAATTTGTCAGTAGGGGGTGTTATAGAAGCGCAACCTCTACGTGTTGAAGCTAAATCGGTTATTAGTCCGGTGTCACGCATTGCGGGTCACAATTTGAACAGAGAATTTACTTTTGACACCTTTGTTGAGGGTAAATCAAATGAAATGGCCAAAGCCGCTGCTTCCCAGGTGGCCAATAATTCAGGCAAGTCTTATAACCCCTTGCTTATGTACGGCGGTGTTGGTTTAGGTAAGACCCACCTAATGCAGGCCGTAGGCAACGAGATTTTGCGCATTAAGCCAGAGGCGAATGTGCTATATCTGCACTCTCAACGTTTTGTACAAGACATGGTAAAAGCCCTGCAAACCGGCACTATGCAGGATTTTATGCAGTATTACCGGTCGATAGACGCATTATTAATAGATGATATTCAGTTCTTTGCGAAGAAGCTAAGATCGCAGGAAGAATTTTTTCACCTGTTTAACTCATTGATAGAGCGCGGCGCTCAGATGATTTTGACCAGCGATAAGTACCCTCGAGAAATTGATGGGTTGGAAGACAGACTTAAATCGCGCTTTGTGTGGGGTTTAACAGTAGAAGTAGAAGCGCCTGATTTGGAAACGCGAGTTGCTATATTAATGAAAAAAGCTGAGGCAGATGAAGTTGCCTTAGACCATGAGGTGGCTTTTTTTATTGCTGAGCGCATTAGATCTAATGTTCGTGAGTTAGAAGGTGCTTTGCGGCGCGTGATAGCTAATGCGCGATTTACAGGCAGTCGCATTTCTATTGAGCAAGTGCGTCGCGCCTTACGCGATTTGTTTGCTATTCAAGATCGGCAGATTTCAATTGATAATATTCAACGCACTACAGCAGAATATTTTAATATTAAGATAGGTGACTTATTATCTAAGCGCCGCAATAGATCGATAGCTAGGCCGCGGCAGTTAGCTATGGCCTTAGCAAAAGAGTTAACTAATCATTCGTTGCCTGAAATCGGTGACGCGTTTGGTGGTAGAGACCACACAACAGTTTTGCATGCTTGTAGAAAGGTTGTAGAACTTAGAAGTACGTCCTTAGATATAGCGGAAGATTACAAAAATTTGTCACGACTTTTGTCGGGCTAGTGAGGCAAGAATGAAATTCACATTACAAAGAGAACAACTGTTAAAGCCACTCCAATTGGTTACGGGCGTGGTGGAACGCCGTCAAACATTACCAGTTTTGTCGAACTTGCTTGTTCAAGCTGGGGAAAATGGGATCTCACTAACGGGTACTGACTTAGAAGTTGAGATGGTTGCCCATTGCAATGTTGAAGTTCAAGAAGCCGGAGAAGTGACCATTCCCGCAAGGAAGTTAGCTGACATTTGGCGTTCGTTGCCAGATGGTGCTGAGGTTTCTTTGTCTGTTGAGGGCGACAGGGTCACCATTCGTAGTGGCAGAAGCCGTTTTACACTTGCAACGCTACCAGCAAGTGACTTTCCTAAAGTGGAAGGTGGGGATGCTGACATTCTCGTGCCCCTAGAACCAACTGCGCTTGCAGGTTTAATAGACCAAGTTTCTTTCGCTATGGCTCAACAAGATGTAAGAGTCTTTTTAAATGGCATGCTGTTGGAAATTGGCAATGACTATATTCGAGCTGTTGCTACGGATGGTCACCGTATGGCTATGTCTACCAAGCCTTGTACGCCAGAAACGCCACTAGAAAGTCGTAAGCAGGCAATTGTTCCAAGAAAAGCTGTCCTAGAGTTAGGTCGCTTACTAGATGAAGAGGACGAGGAGCTGAAGCTTCAGCTGGGTACGAATCATCTTAGGGTAACTAAAGGAGCTTTTACGTTGACAACAAAATTAGTCGACGGGCAGTTTCCGGATTACGATAAGGTTGTTCCGAAGGATGCGTCCCGTGCAATTGCTGGTGATAGGAACACGCTGCGACAGGGCTTTCAGCGCGCATCAATCCTTTCAAACGAGAAGTATCGCGGTGTTCGTCTGGTAGTTGCAGATGACCAGATGACGATAAAGGCTAATAATCCTGAACAGGATGAGGCTGAAGAAACCGTACCAGTAGAGTTTAGCGGCGAGCAGCTGGAAATAGGTTTCAATGTAAGTTACCTATTGGATGTGTTGAGCGTTCTATCTGGAGACGACGTTCAGATAAGTGTGTCAGATGCAAATAGCTCGGCTCTGCTGGAAGACCCAGCAAAGGAAGGTGCTGTGTATGTCGTTATGCCTATGAGGCTGTAGCAGACTTATAGTTTTAGGATCTCTTTTTGCGTTTATTAAACGTCACTGCCTTTTCGTTTCGGAATATAGATCAAATTACACTAGATCTTGGCGCTGGGTTTAACCTCATATATGGCGACAATGGCGCAGGGAAAACTGCGTTATTGGAGGCTATATATCTTATTGCGCGGAGCCGATCTTTCCGTACAACCAAATTAAAAAACATTGTTAAAGCTGACTTAAAAGAAGCTTGCGTCAGAGCCGAGGTGACTAATGAGGCGGGGCAGGTACGTGCTTTAGCGGTGGCAAAATCGTTGAATGGTACGTCAGAGCTTAGGATTGATGGGGAAAGTGTTAAGAAATCCTCTGATCTTGCTAGATTTCTGCCGGTACAAGTTCTGCTTCCTGGTGTGATAGATCTCGTTTTAGACGGCCCCAACGCGCGACGCGAGTTTTTGGACTGGGGTTTGTTTCACGTGGAACATGCATTTCTAGATGTTTCTAAACGCTATAAGCGAGTTCTTACCCAAAGGGCCGCGTGGATGAAAGCAAATCAGAGCAGCGCCTTTGAAGAAGACCCCTGGGCCGGCCAGCTTGTAGCCGGCGGAGTTCAGATAACCAAGTGGCGAAATGCCTTTCTTGACGAAATGAATCCGTACTTTGAACAGATGCTGCGGTTGTTAGATCCGGACTTATCTTGCTCTTTAGCCTACATAGATGGTGGGTATGGACAAGGCGAGGAAGAGGGCAAACAAAAGCTGGCCAACGGGTTTGCCCGGGATTTACGCTTTGGTGTCAGCCACTATGGCCCGCATCGAGCCGACTTAGAGTTTAGGTTTAATGGATCTACAGCAAGGGACATCGCATCTAGAGGTCAGGCTAAGATTATTGCCAGCGCCGTGACCTTGGCACACGCAGCACTGTTGGCAAAAGCTTATGAGAAAAAACCTGTCATCCTCATAGATGACTTTGGTGCAGAGTTGGACGAAGATCGCAGACAGAACTTCTTAATGGCGCTAATGTCTTTAGACTGTCAGGTCATCGCAACGTCTACAGATGCGCCGACCGACCTGCTGGAGCATAAGGTTTTAGAGGAAATTGAAGTGTTCCACGTGAAACACGGTGCACTGACCACAGATTCGCACTAATACATAGATTCATTACCAGTCCAATACATACAGAGCGGCGTTAATCGACTAAAATGCATTCGCCGTAATGGTTACGCAATTCCCAACGAAGGGGGAGACATGTCCGAAGAAAATAGTTATGACTCAGCCAGTATCAAAGTACTCAAAGGCCTTGATGCAGTTCGCAAACGACCAGGTATGTATATTGGTGATACCGAAGACGGTACGGGCTTGCACCACATGGTTCAGGAGCTAGTTGATAACTCAATCGATGAAGCCCTTGCCGGACATTGCGACACAATACACGTCATTATGCACCCGGAAGAAGCCATTACCGTGCGTGACAATGGCCGCGGAATTCCTGTAGATATTCATGAAGAAGAAAAAGTCAGTGCTGTAGAAGTCATTATGACCACGCTTCACGCAGGCGGGAAATTCGATGATAACAGCTACAAAGTGTCTGGCGGCCTCCACGGCGTCGGCGTTTCTGTAGTAAACGCATTGTCAGACGAGCTCCGCTTAACCGTTCGCCGTGACGAGAAACTTTATGAGCAAGAGTATCGACATGGCGTGCCGGTAGCCCCTTTAAAGCAGATCGGCACCACAGAAGAACGCGGTACAGAATGCTATTTCAGACCGTCGCCCGACACTTTTCACAATATTAAATTCCATTATGAAATATTAGCAAAACGTCTGCGCGAGCTTGCGTTTCTTAACTCTGGTGTGGCTATTCATCTAAGCGAAGAGAGTTCAGGCAAAGAGGATATCTTTATATATGAAGGCGGTTTAAAAGCCTTCGTTGAATATCTTAACCAAAACAAAACAGAGCTCAACGAAGTATTTCACTTTACTTCGGAGCGCGAAGACGGCATTGGTGTGGAAATTGCCATGCAGTGGAATGACACATTCCAGGAACAGGTTTTTTGTTATACCAATAACATCCCTCAGGGTGACGGTGGTACACACTTAGCAGGTTTCCGTAGTGCGCTGACTAGAACCCTGAATACCTACATTGAACGCGAGAACATGGTCAAGAAAGCGCAAGTTGCTACAACTGGCGACGACGCCAGAGAGGGATTGACCGCCGTGGTATCGGTGAAAGTACCTGACCCAAAATTTTCATCCCAGACCAAAGATAAATTGGTTTCGAGCGAAGTCAAAACGGCTGTCGAACAAGAGTTGAATAAGTTCTTCTCTGATTACTTAGCAGAAAACCCGCAAGACGCCAAGTCTGTCGTAGGGAAAATGATTGATGCAGCGCGAGCAAGAGAAGCTGCTCGTAAAGCACGGGATATGACCCGCCGCAAAGGCGCCTTAGATATCGCTGGGTTACCGGGCAAATTAGCGGATTGCCAAGAGAAAGATCCTTCGAAATCAGAAATATTTTTGGTGGAAGGAGACTCAGCTGGTGGTTCCGCCAAGCAGGGCAGGGATCGCCGCACCCAAGCAATTTTGCCGTTGCGTGGGAAAATCCTAAATGTAGAGCGCGCTAGATTCGACAAAATGCTCACATCTCAAGAAATTGGCAATCTTGTTACCGCCCTTGGCTGCGGTATTGGTAAGGGGGACTTTGACCCGGACAAATTGCGTTATCACAACATAGTGATCATGACCGATGCGGATGTTGATGGATCACACATTAGAACTTTGTTGCTGACGTTCTTTTTCCGCCAAATGCCAGAATTGTTTGAGCGCGGGCATATTTACATTGCTCAACCACCTTTATATAAGGTCAAGAAGAACCGCCAAGAACGTTACGTGAAAGACGATGATGAGCTCAGTGCTTACTTTATGGAGCTTTCACTGCAAGACGCGAAGCTCTTCGTAAATCCAGAAGCCCCAGCTATTCAGGGCCAAGCCCTTGAAACTTTGGTTCAGGCCTATCAAAAGCTGATAGATAGATTAGATCGTTCAAAAAGAAAATATCCTGTTGAAATTACCCACGGACTTATTCGGGCGCCTAAGCTTGATCAAGAAGATTTGGTCAACGAAGAGCGTATCCAGGCGTGGTGCGAAACATTGGTGGGCATACTCGGTGATAACCCTGGTTCAACACCAACCGTTGATGCAGTTTGGGATGAAGAGCGACAGATATTTGTGCCAAATATCAGCATCCTGTTGAAGGGTAATAGAGAGAAAGTGGCACTATCACAGAATTTCTTAGCAGGTTCTGAATATCGTGCAATATCAGAAATTATTGATTTATTAGAAGACTTAATAGAAGACAACGCCCACATACAACGCGGAGAGCGTAAGCAAGTAATCACTTACTTTGGCCAAGCTTTCGATTGGCTGCAAGCCGAGGCGCGTCGTGGTGTCGACTTACAGCGATATAAAGGCTTGGGTGAAATGAACCCATCGCAGTTATGGGAAACCACTATGGATCAATCGGTTCGCCGAATGCTTCGTGTTACTGTTGATGATGCCATTGGTGCCGATCGTATGTTTACAACCCTGATGGGTGACCAGGTGGAGCCGAGAAGAGAATTCATTGAAACCAATGCACTCTCAGTAGTGAACTTAGACGTATAAAGTAGTCTCAACAGGGATGCCCAGAGTTTTAAGCTACTGGGTGTCAGAGTGCATTTACTGCATAACAACTTAGAGAACTGTTTATGGCTGCCCACTCCGAAACTGTGCTTAAAGTCCCCTCCAAGCAAACGCAAAAAGAAAAGGCAAAAGACAAAAATCGTTGCAGTTGGTGTAGTGGTAGCGAATTATATGAAAACTATCACGATGAAGAATGGGGTGCTCCGCTTAAAGATCCAGCAGATCTTTTTGAGCTGCTAATTTTAGAAGGTATGCAAGCGGGCCTTTCTTGGATTACGGTTCTAAATAAGCGTAAACATATGCAAAGGCTGTTTTTTGGCTTCGATATGTCTAAGCTGGCCGCCGCAAAGCCTGAAGATGTTGAATCTTGGCTTTTGGATGCGGGTATTATTCGTCACCGAGGCAAATTAAACGCCATGATCGGTAACGCCAAGAGCGCTTTAGATATTGAAGACTTTAGCGCCTTTTTATGGCAGTTTGCGCCGCCTAAGCCGCGCAAGAGCAAAAAATTTGATGTGCCAGTACAAACCGACGAATCAAACGCAATGTCAAAGGCGTTAAAAGCTAAAGGTTTTCGTTTTGTCGGCCCAACAATTTGTTATGCCTTTATGCAAAGTTCCGGCATGGTGAACGATCACATTGCAGATTGCTGGCGTTATACGGATTGCCAAAAAATGCTAAAGATGGCATTAGAAACAACTTAACCTGGCAGACGTTCAACGCCTATTGGTTGAGCTTTCATTAGCTTGTTGGAGAATTTTTTTGGCTACCTTCTTTCGGTGGAGCTTTTGGTTACTGAGCCTTATACCACCTCGTTGGGCGGTAGTTATTGGTCGTGGCTTCGCGCGCCTGCTGATCTTTCTTAATGCTGATTCTTATCGAGTCAGCAAAATAAATATAGATCATTGTTTTCCGCACAAAAGCGACCAGCAACGAGCACAAATCGTCTTTCATTCTCTTGCCCAAACGGCTTTGTTGCCTATCGAATTTGCTCACCTGTTGCACCGACCTATTGACGCTTTAATGGCTCAAATTGTCAGTGTTGAAGGAGAAGATTTGTTGCGCGACGCGTGGTCTGAAGGTAACGGCGTATTAATGCTCATGCCGCACTTTGGATGCTGGGAATTTATGAGTCTTTATTTAGGCAGCGATTATACCGTTTCGGCCCTATATACGCCTCCCAACCTAGCCTCCTTGGAACCAACTATTCTTCAAGCGAGGGAGCGCCAAGGCGCGACGCTATTTCCAACCGGCGCTGCAGGTTTGCGGGGCTTGGTTAGAGGTATGAAACAGGGTCACGTGGTGGTGTTGTTACCCGATCAAGTACCTACCGGCGAAGGCGGCGGCGTGATGAGCAAATTTTTTGCGCAAGATGCGTTAACAATGTCTTTGGCGAAGAGAATAGCCAAAGTAGGCCAGCCAAAAATAATTATGGGCTGTGCATGGAGAACAATTGATAAGTCTGGCATAGGCTACAATATTTCTTTTGTATTGCCAGAGACTGGGATATCTAGTTCAGACGATGAAGTTTACGCAGCAGCTTTAAACAATAGTGTGCAAAAGATCGCAGAAAAAGATTTAGCCCAATACCAGTGGACGTATAAACGCTTTCGTCGCTTGGGCCCTGATAAAGCGGATATTTATCGGCGCCAATAGGCGGGGGTAAGTAATACTAAGAGTGTGAAAATCTCTAACCGGCCCAACATCATGTTGAACATAAGCACCCACTTTACGTCCGCATCTAATCCCGAATAGTTCATGGCAACGTCTCCAAGCCCTGGGCCAAGATTATTCAAACTGGCGCCAACGGCTGAAAAGGCGGTCAAAAAGTCTAAGTCACTCATACCCATAATGACCGTTATCGAGAGCAGAAACAGCAATACATAAACGCTGAAAAAACTCCAAACAGCTTCGATAAGGCGATCGGGCACGGGTGTTTTGCCAAGTTTAATTGGGAAAACACCGTTAGGGTGAATTAGGCGTTTGACCTCGCGCATACCCTGCAAGTAAATCATTACCACCCGAATCATCTTAATGCCGCCGGCAGTAGAACCCGCACAGCCACCGACAAAAGCTGCAAGTAGTAGCATCACTGGTGCAACTGACGGCCATTGGGAAAAGTCCTGAGTGACGAATCCAGTTGTTGTGGTGATAGAAATAGTTTGAAAAATACCATCGCGGATGGGTGAAACGCTATCCGGCGTATTGGTCAGGAGAATGCTGCAGACCACTATGCCAATGAGTACTAAAAACGTCAGATAAGCGCGAACCTCAAAGTCTTGAAAGTAATGAAATGGATTACGTCGTCGCCAAACCAAAAAGTGCAGGCCAAAGTTAACACCGGATAAAACCATAAATAAACAGGCGACGGCCTCAATGGCGCCACTGTCAAAAAATCCCATGCTCGCATCGTGGGTAGAAAACCCGCCAATAGCTACGGTTGCGAAACTATGGCTGATGGCGTCGAAAGCCGTCATACCCGCCACCCAATAGGCTAGCGCGCAGGAAACAGTTAACCCTAGATAAATATACCAAAGGGCTTTTGCCGTTTCGGTAATCCTTGGAGTTAGTTTGTTGTCTTTCACCGGGCCAGGGGATTCTGTTCGGTACAGCTGCATGCCGCCAATGCCTAGCATTGGGAAAATGGCCACAGCCAGAACGATGATGCCCATGCCACCAAACCATTGTAGAAGCTGGCGGTAAAAGAGCAGAGATTTAGGTAAATCATCAAGGCCAACCAAAATAGTTGCGCCGGTGGTGGTTAAACCAGACATAGACTCAAATGCTGCATCGGTAAATGACAACTGTGTGGCAGGGTCGATATAAAATGGGATGGCGCCAAAGATACCCAAGCCGATATAAAACAGAGCTGTAATTAGAAAACCGTCACCGCCGCGCAATTCTCGGTTGCCTCGAAGCGGTAACCAGAGCACTAAACCGCTTATCAGGGTAACGAAAAATGCGCTGATAAATGTACTTGTGTTGCCCTCGTCGAAGGCCAGGGCAACAATAATAGGCAACAAAAACGTAAAGCTGAAAAAGGTCAGCAGCGTGCCGGTAACTCGAAAAATAACAGATAGGTGCATATTTTTTGTTGTTCTTCCTTAGAAGAACGTCAATCCGACTTGAAACAATCGCTCAACTGCCCGGACCTGAGTTTTATCAACCATAAATAAAATCACATGGTCGTCAGATACAACGATGACGTCATCGTGGGCGATAAGAACACTCTCGCCTCTGACAAGGGCGCCGATGGTGACGCCAACCGGAAGTTTAATTTCGCTTATTTTACGCCCCACCACTTTCGAGCTTTTGGCATCGCCATGGGCTATAGCCTCCATGGCCTCAGCTGCACCGCGGCGCAAACTATGAACTCGAGCCACGTCTGCTCGCCTAACATAGGATAAAACGGTGCTGATGGTTGCCTGTTGTGGAGAGATTGCGACATCTATTTCACCACCTTGGACCAAATCAACGTAAGCCGGTTTGGTGATCAGTGTAATGACTTGCCTAACGCCCAACCGCTTGGCCATAAGCGAAGACATAATATTAACTTCGTCGTCGTTGGTCAGCGCGCAAAAAGCATCGCACTGTTCAATGTTTTCTTCTAACAACAAATCCCTGTCGGTGGCGTCGCCGTGGATGACTACTGCCTTGTCCAATTGTTCTGCTAACTTAGCGGCGCGGGGTCTGGAATATTCGACAACTTTCACAGCATATTCATTTTCAATAGACGCAGCTAAGCGCGCGCCGATGTTGCCCCCGCCGACAATCATCACACGTCGGTAAGGCTGCTCTGCTTTGCGCAATTCTCCCATAACGGCGCTGATGTGTTCGCGCGCGGCAATGAAAAAGACTTCGTCATCCGTCTCAATAACGGTACTGCCCTCGGGCATGATTGACTGACCGCGTCGAAAGATGGCGGCAACCCGAGTGTCTACCTTAGGCATGTGCTTGCGCAGAAGACTTAATGCGTGACCAACTAAGGGGCCATCGTGATAAGCGCGCATAGCCACCAATTGGGCTCTACCATCGGCAAAGTCTAAAACGTCTAGCGCTCCGGGGTGACTGAGTAGCTCATGTATTTGGTCCGTGACTACCTGCTCCGGATTAATCAGGCGGTCGATGGGCATATGGTTTTTGTGGAAAAAACCTTCTTTACTTAGATAGGCAGAAGATCGAATTCGGGCAATTTTCATGGGTGTACGAAAAACTGAATAGCAAACCTGGCAAGCAACCATGTTGATTTCGTCGCTTGAGGTCACGGCAATGAGCATGTCCGCATCATCGGCACCGGCTTTACGCAACACATCTGGGTGTGAGGCTGAACCTTCAATGGTTTGGATATCCAAGCGACTGCCCAGTTCGTGTAGGCGCTCACTATTTTGATCGACCAAGGTAATATCAAAAGATTCTTTAGCTAGACTCTCCGCCAGTGTTCCCCCCACCTGTCCGGCGCCTAAAATAAGAATTTTCATATCCTTTTAACCTTACTCAGGCCCGCATAATAAAAACCGTCAGTACTCTTTTCCAACGGTAACAGTTGCCAGCCCAATGAGGTAGCGCTGCCATATTTCATGTCCAAGACAACCGACTTTGCGTCGGATTGAGTATTGATAAACTTCTCTATCACTTGATCGTTTTCTTCTGCGAAAATGGAACAGGTCGAATACAGCAGAGTACCCCCCTCTTTTAGCCTGCGCCATAGGTTGTGTAGCAACTGTAGCTGCAGATCTTGGTGGGCCGCTAAGTGATCAGCCTGCATCAGTAAGCGAATATCTGGGTTGCGACGAATCGTACCGCTGCCCGAGCATGGTGCGTCTAGCAATATGCTGTCGAAATGCAGATCGCCACAGCAACCTTCAACGGTCGCATCTGCGCACAACATGGTGAGTCGAGGGTCGTCACTGTGACCCAGCCGAGAGCCAATGATTTTAGTCTCGTCTAAGCGTTTCTTTTTGTTATCCAGCGCAAACAATTGGTGGGTTTTGAACCGCGCACTCAGGCGTTCGTGTAGGTGGAATAGTTTGCCGCCAGGAGCCGCGCAAGCATCAAGGATACTTGGCCCTGCAATATGTGGTGGCAGCAAAGACATTAGCGTATCTGCTGCAAGTTGAGCTGAGAGATCTTGCACTGCTGCTTCACCGTCAGACCAACTAGGCAGAGTTTCCGCGTTTTGTGGGATATCAAGAATGACTGTCTCAGCCATGCTGGTCTCATTAAAAACGATGTCGTCTTCCCGGAGCTTGGCTTTATAGAACCCAGGTTCTACCTTGGTGGTATTTATGCGTAGTGTCATCGGTGCACGCTGGCTATTAGCGATCACAAGCCCTTGCCATTGCGCAGGATATTGCGCTTCTAGTTTTTCTCTCAACCAAGCGGGATGGTCGGCGGTTGCGCTGGCAAGTGCAGAGTACTCATCTTGCTGCTGATCTTTTTGGACAGCCTCCGCAGCTCTTTGTAGTTGCCTAAGCACTGCGTTGATCAAACCTTTGGCCCAGGGTTTGCCCAAGACTATGCTAGCGTTAACGCTCTCATTGATGACGGCATAGCTGGCTATGCCGGTGTATTTCAGTTGGTAGGCGCCCACTATTAAAAGATGGAATAGATCTCTATCTTTGTCACGCATGGGTTTTTTGAGCAGCTCAGTGACTGAGCGCTGCAATGAAAGGTAATGGCGAGTTGCGCCGTAAATCAGTTCTCTGTGCAGTGGTGTTGCAATCCAAGGTGACTTTTCCGCTCTTATCCAATCTATGGTTCGGCCACCCTCAATAATATGCTGGAGTGCTTTACACACCTCCATACGTGTTCGAGCGCTTTCGTTTTTCTTATTCAGACCCACCTTTGATTTGGGGTCTTGGGCTGCTCCTTTGGTATGCCAGGAAAAACTCATAGGTTATGGCCGCCTAAATCGTTTGCATCAAATTGCGCGCCTTCTGGTAAAAAGCGCTGAAAACCATTAATTGCCGCGGCAGTATCCATCGGTAAGCCTTTACCCTTATTTATTCGAAGTCGTTGAATTTGCAGCTGCCCGATTCCGCATTGGATAATCAAGCGCCCTTTGCGTGCAATAAGCAAGGTGCCGGGCGCGACAAGTGTCGAGGTACTAGAAAGTGCTGAGTCTGTTTCTGTTTCGTTCAACACGCTTGCCGCTAGCAGCTGAACCTCGACCTCAGGCAGTTTAGTTGTCACAGGCATTCTGTCAGCAAGAGCGCGAATTTGACGCTCTATGTCTATGGCTGAACTTTGCCAGGAGATCTGTCTATCTTTGGCAGTGAGTTTAGACGCGTAGGTAATGCCGTCGTCACTTTGAGGTTGTACTTCCATTGGCAACTTTCCCAGCACATCAATAAGCAGTTCGGCGCCGTTGACAGCTAGCTGTTGCTCTAATTGCAGAACCGCAGTTTGCGCGGAAATAGGCAATTGTCGTTGAGCAAATATCGGCCCGGTATCTAAACCTTTTTCCATTTGCATAATGCCTACACCTGTCGTTGTATCGCCAGCCATGATGGCTCTTTCAATTGGCGCAGCGCCCCGCCAACGCGGCAACAGCGAGGCGTGAACATTAATACATCCATACTTGGGCAAGGTTAAAACGGTTGTCGGTAAAATAAGCCCGTAGGCTGCAACAATCAGAACGTCAGGATTAAACGCAGCAAGCGCGTCTAAGCTTTCTTGAGATTTGAAATTGACAGGCTGTAAAAGCGGAATATTTGTTTCTTGTGCAAGGGTTTTAACTGGGTTCGCCTGTAACTTGCGACCCCTACCTTTGGGCCTATCCGGCTGAGTTAGTACCACTGTTGGTGCAAACGGTGAATCTTGTAGGCTTTGCAAAATACTTTTTGCGAACTCCGGGCTACCTGCAAACGCAGTGGTTAGGGTTGTCACGCCTCTTCTTTACTTTGCTTAAGTTTTTTGTTGATCCGACTGCGCTTCAGGCTTGATAGGTAGTCAACGAAGAGCTTGCCCTCTAAATGGTCGCACTCGTGTTGTATGCAAATGGCAAGAATACCCGAGGCTTCCATTGTGAACTCTTTGCCGGTGACGTCTTGAGCTGAAACCTCAATATGCTCGGAGCGTTGTACGGTTTCATATATTCCGGGTACTGAGAGGCAGCCTTCTTCCCATGGAATATTTGCACCGATCAGCTTTAATGTTGGGTTGATCAGTATAAAAGGCTCGTCATTGTCTTCTGAAACATCAACGACGATTAACCGTTGATGCACATTAACTTGCGTTGCTGCTAGGCCAATTCCCGGCGCGTCATACATTGTTTCCAGCATATTTGCCGCAAGAGTTGCCACTTCAGGTGAAAACTCAGTGATCGCCTTAGCTTTTGTGCGTAAGCGTGGATCTGGATGATGCAAAATGTGAAGCCGTGACATGAGTTAGCTAAAGCCTTGTTAAATAAAGGCGGCAGTATAGCGCCTCCGCAGAAGGATACCGATACTTTGCGGGGCAATTACTGACCCCAAATGTGGCTAATTTCTTATGCGTTGCTTGGAAATGGCTGATTTCCGGTTAACGTCGCAGAGTGCACCCTACCTTGAGATTGCAATTTTTCGCTAACTACATTGCCGATGGAGCCTTTTATAGGCCTGATATAGGCCTGATTTTTCTATAGACAGTCCTTCTACAGGTAGTCTTTCTATAAAACATTCCTTATAAACGGGACCTCTTTAAAAATGTCCGTAGATAAGTAGATAAGTAGATAAGTAGATAAGTAGATAGATAAATAAATAGAAACGCTCACCCCAATGAAATTCAGCACTATGAGGCTTTAACAAAAACTCGATTTACCAAACAAGCTTAGGGAGTAGAGGTTTGACAAGTAACAATGCACTGCGTCTTTGTGAGCTTTTAGTGAGTTGGCCCCGCCATGTGATCAACACTTGGCTGTTTTCAAAAGATGCACCTAGCACGCTGTTGGCATCATCAGAGCATCCTCCAACGACATTGAGGCGAAGGAAAAACTTAGATGGCTTTTTATCAACCCTTGGCCGCGACAAGACGCAAATTATTTGTATTTTAGACGACGAATTTCCACCGTTGCTAAAGATGATACCGGACCCTCCTCTGATACTTTTTTACCTAGGAGCCCCCAGCATGTTCGCCAAACGGTCCATTGCCATTGTGGGCGCGCGTAAATGCACAACGGTGGGGAAGCTAGTTGCGGAAAAATTGGCCGCAGACTTAGCTGAGCTTGGTATTTGTACTATTAGCGGTCTTGCCTACGGCATAGATGCTGCGGCCCATAGGGGCGCGCTCTCAAGAGCCGGGGGTTGTACCGCTGCTTTTCTTGGCGCGGGCCTTGGCCACATTTACCCCCGTCAGAACAAATACCTCGGGGAAAAAATAGTCGCGGAAGGCGGTGCCTTGCTTAGCGAGTACCCCCACCAAACCCAGCCGCGTCCCTATCAATTTCCAGAAAGAAATCGACTAATAAGTGGTTCTGCTTGGGCAACCATTATGGTGGAAGCGGGTGAACAAAGTGGTTCTTTGATTACTGCGCGTATGGCACTAGAGCAAGGGCGTGAAGTTTTTGCGGTACCTGGCTCGCCACTCAGTGAGGTGAGTAAGGGGTGTCATAGAATGATTCGACAAGGCGCGGGGTTGGTCACCAACGCCGAAGAAGTTGTGGAGGAAATGGGTTGGGTAACCTCAGCAAAAGAAAATGCTGCAAGCACATTAGCGCCAGCCACCATTGACATAAATTCAGACGCGAACTTAGAAAAAACACAGAGTTTGAAGTTACCAGAAGCAGGACCCACTGAAGGTAAAGATAAAAACACTACAAACAATGCTTCGACAGCTCAGCCAAATCCACAACTCAGCGCAGTAGGTCAACGCGTGCTCAATGTTCTAAGTCCCTATGGCATGAGCCTAGATGAAATATCTCTAGTTTGTATTGACGCCCCCCAAGATATTAGTCAAAGCTTAGTAGAATTACAGCTTGCAGGGTTTGTTCGGCAGGGCTTAGGCGGGTATATTCGCGTTTCATAATTAATAGGATAAAAGACATGTCTTGGGTTGCAGTTTTAATGGGTTCCGAATCAGATTGGCCGGTCATGCAAGCGACTACTTCAATGTTAGATACTTTAGGTATCAAGTTTGAGGTGCGTGTAACCAGCGCTCATCGAACGCCTCAAGGTACAGCAGATTATGTTGCAGATGCTGAACATCGCGGTTGTAGAGTTTTCATCTGTGCTGCAGGTATGGCCGCGCATTTAGCCGGCGCAGTAGCCGCTCACACCCAACGACCTGTTATTGGCGTGCCTATTGATAGCGGCCCACTTCAGGGTTTTGACGCGTTATTATCCACAGTGCAAATGCCGGGCGGAATTCCTGTTGCGACTGTTGCTGTAGGCAAAGCAGGGGCAAAAAATGCCGCTTACTTGGCCGCGCAGATGTTGGCCATTGCTAACGATGATTTGCACAAAGTAGTTGTTGCAGATCGAAGCGCTAATAGAGAAAAAGTCGAAGCGCAAAATGCTTCAGTGCAGCAATCGCTTAACCCTTGAGTGATATCACAGATGCCGTTAGCGTTTTGCAACGTGGCGGTGTCTTGGCTCATGCTACAGAAGGTGTATGGGGGCTCGCCTGCGATCCATTGAATTACTCGGCAGTGCAGCGAATTTTAAATATCAAGGCGCGCTCCGAAGATAAAGGTCTGTTGCTCTTAGGGGCCTCATCCAATTTTTTTGCGGCACAATTAAAAGTGCTCAATGACACCGATCGCCAGCGCATAGAAAACAGTTGGCCCGGCCACGTCACTTGGATTTTGCCTGATACGGAGTACCCGTCTTGGGTCAGTGGTGGCCGACCAACGATTGCCTGTCGCGTGCCCGACCACGCCCAAGCAAGGGCGATTGCCGAAAAAATGGGCCGCCCAATAGTTTCTACCTCGCTGAATTTGGCCGGTGAACAACCGCTTAAGATCTATGCAGATGCAGTGGCGCAATTTGCGCAGCTGGTGGATCTGGTCCTGCCCGGCGAAATTGGCGACGCTCAAGGGCCGAGCAAAATATTGCAACTTGAAGGTACCGGTACTCAAACACTGAGGTGAGCGCCGCGAGATGGTGTTCACCATGGCAGCGTCGACCTAGCCTGTGTTGATCTTAGCTGAGTTCCTTGAGGTTTTGTCCGCAAATACAATCAGTTAGTTAAACGCCGGTAATTCCGATATGGTGGCCACCACCACATCCTAGTTTATGTACGAGGATGCAATGAGCCATTAGTCTCTGACTTCACTAAGGTCGTAGCCTCGGGATAGAGAACTTATGACTGTTTGGATATAGCGCATGGATGTAAATCTTATAGCTCGTGTTTGTGAGACCTATGCCTACCATGGACAACTGGGCCTTCGACAATTCAATCTTTCTCATTGCGCCATGGTGGTTGATAGCGCCAACCCTAATGTCTGGTCGTCAAACAAAGCATATGCGGTTGCCGCCAGTGGGCCAGACGAGGTTGAACTTCTCTTCAGTGAGCTTTCCGCTGCATTTCAACACGCCGATTATCATCACTTCATAATTGATCCGCTGACACCGACCCTATTTGAGGCGGAGTTAGTGGTTAGAGGATTTGTTGAGCTGGAGGCTACGCTACAAATGGTTCGCACGAATCCGGCTAAGTTGGCGCTGCGACCAGATCTTGAGATTCTGCCTGTGCAAACGCAATCCGATTGGGCTCTGCTTTTGCAATTAGTTCTAGCAGATCATGCTGAAGGTGCGCGCACTCGTGGTGCTTTGTCTAACACCGTTTCCGTGGGAATCGTTGCAGGCTATCGGGCTAAAGCGCCCAGCTGCCAGTTTTTCCTAGGTTACCAAGACGCTCAAGTGGTGGCGTGTGGGTCAGGCACTGTATGCGACAATGGCATGGGTATGGTTGAAGACCTTTTTTCTTTGCCAGCCCACAGAGGGCGAGGTATTGCTTCAAGTATTATTGAGCACTGTGTTGCGCACTGCGGTGAACTTGGAGCCAAGGATTTTCTTATCGGCAGTCACGTATCTGCGCCACCGAAAAAGCTCTATCGCCGGCTCGGATTCCAGCCGGTATGTGTAACCCGCGAATATTTCAGAAAATATAGATAATGAAAAGGTAGGCGCTAATTGAAAGCGTTAAACCTTTGCCAGTCAGCGCAGTTACTAAGGCGGCTTTGTCGAGTGACGCAATTAAATATGACGCAGCTCATCCGGAAAAAGATGAATGCTCGTGTTGCGGTGTTCTATGATCGCGTAAGATATTGCAATGGAGCGAGATAAGAACTGTTGATTAAAAGTGCTCTAACCTCAAAAGAGAAGAACAGAACAGAAAAGGAAGTATATGGATCGCTATTGTGTGATCGGCAATCCCATTGACCATTCATTGTCGCCGCAAATTCATCAGGAGTTTGCATTACAGACAGGGGAGCTGCTGACTTACGAAAAAGTGCAGGTAGAGCTGACAGGTTTTGCCGAGTTTCTCAAAGACTTTGTTCACTCAGGCGGTAGTGGCCTAAACATAACCGTGCCCTTCAAAGTTGAAGCCTTCAACGGTGCGACGCAACTGCATGAACTCGCAAACATTGCCAATGCAGTAAATACGCTCTCCATAGAGGGAGAGGACATTATTGGCTTTAACACAGATGGCCTTGGTTTTATCCGCGATTTAACTCAGCGACATGGTTTTGATCTTACTGGTAAATCTGTACTTATTTTGGGTGCCGGTGGTGCCTGCCGGGGCATCATTGAACCGCTGCTGAGCACAAATCCCGCCCAAGTCACTATTGCAAACCGTACCCTGGCTAATGCTCAGGCGTTGTGCGACTTGTTTTCCGGCCGGCAGCGTCACGACAGTCTAAGGTGTGTAGATCTTTCGGTGTTGGCTGAGAGCGATGCCGGAACCTATGATCTAGTAGTGAACAGTACATCATTAGGTCTGTCCGCAGATGGCGTTGATTTACCAGCTAGTTTGGCGAAGGGGTCGTTTTGTTATGACATGAGCTATGGTGACAAAGCGGCATTTGCAGGCTGGGCCAAAGAGCAAGGCGCGCTCCACAGTGTGGATGGACTTGGCATGTTGGTGGAGCAGGCCGCTGAGAGTTTTAATATTTGGCGTGGTGTTATGCCCCGTACCGAGAAAATATACCAAAGCTTAAAAAAGCAAGTAGGAGCTCAGGTTTGAAAAAGACAAAGCGCTTTGTTTCCGGGGCTGTGTGCCCGGAATGTCGAGAATTAGATCGAATAGTACTTGAAGCGGTGCCACTTGATTCCACTGAGGAAGAGGAGGGCGAAACAAGCAACGAAGTTCAGCGGCGCTGCGTGAGTTGTGGCTTTACTGAAATAATGGAGTCGGAAGCGCCTGCGAGTGGTGTTGTATTACCCCGAGCAAGGTTTGAACGAAATAGAGCACCAGATGTGAAACCGCAAGTGGTGCGATTGATGGACCCCAGTTCGCCGAAAACATGAAAAGGCGTGAAGAGACCTAGATTGAGCTGAAGGTGCATAGCTTGTCATTGCTCCGATCTTTTGCTTTTCATAGGCTTACATAGCTTTTGTCTAAGAACTTTTAGCTTGTTGTACCCATCAAAAATCAAAGTTCGAGTTGCTCTAAGGCAATGAATTGCTATAATCTCGCCCCGCTTGTGGGACTTGTATCTCACATAGCAACAGTATTACGCCCTAGCGTCGTATTAATAGCGTCAAAAGATCAGTAATCGCCGCCCTTCTGAGGTGTTTACGTTGACTATTTAATTGACTAGAGATGTCGGTAGGCAGCTGTCGCTTAGCGCCCAGAGCTTGAAGAGCTTAAAGGTCCTGTAGAGAAAATTTGTCGCCAACACTGCCCAGCGTTAGGGCTTAGTAGGGCTTATGGCATTGGCCTCACAAATGTCGACCGCTCAGTCGAAGACACCTTTAGCGGAAGGTGCGTTTAAGAGGTGAGTGGCCCGTATAATCGCGCAAATAGTGCATGAGTATTACCTCGGGCGTATTCGAAGAATACAAAAGCTATGAAAGGCTTAAAGGGCGCAGCAGAAAGCGTGCCTGCAGATAAAATTAAAAATAGGTTGTTGGTCTTACTAGGTGGTTGCCGCCGAAAATGCTGACAATGTGTTTAATACGTACTTTAGAACTGAAAGTGAGACAGAGCAGAATGAAAAATCAGATTTTGCGGATGCTACCCGGCGCCGTAGCCTTGTTGGCTTCAGGCGCGGCCATAGCAGACGAACTGAACATGCGCGTTGGCGTTACCGACATCAGTCGCCAAGTGTATGACCTGCACATGACAATTTTTTATATCTGTGTGGCCATTGGCGTGGTCGTATTTGGTGTGCTCTTTTGGTCAGTTTTTCGTCATCGCAAGTCGCTGGGTGCAGTGCCAGCAACATTCCACGAAAGCACAAAAATGGAATTGGCTTGGACTATTGTTCCAACTCTGATCCTTATCGTGATGGCTATTCCAGCAACTAAGGTGCTGGTCGCCATGTACGACACAGGTGGCGAAGACATGAATATTGAAGTTCGTGGCTACCAGTGGAAATGGCAGTATAAGTATCTGGACGAAGACTATAATAATTCATTCTCGTTCTTTTCTAATTTGGCGACACCTAAGTCGCAAATTAAAAATCGGTCTGTAAAAACTGATAATTATCTATTAGAAGTGGACGAGCACTTAAGAATTCCAATCAATCGCAAAGTACGTTTCTTGGTCACCTCCGAAGACGTAATTCATGCGTGGTGGGTGCCTGATTTTGGTATCAAACGTGACGCGGTACCCGGCATGCTCAACGAGCTTTGGGCGATTGTAGAAGAGCCGGGTATTTATCGAGGTCAATGCACCGAGCTATGTGGCAAAGACCACGGCTTTATGCCAATTGTTGTCGAAGCGATGCCTGAAGCAGAATTCGACGCCTGGTATGCAACAAAAGTTTCTTCCGAAGTTGTGCGTCAAGAAAGCATGACAAAGACATTTACGCATGATGAACTTATGGTTCAAGGCGAAGGCATATACGGCACATATTGCTCTTCGTGTCATATGGCTAATGGCGAAGGCGTACCTCCGGTATTCCCAGCTATTGCAGGATCAACCGTCGCTATGGGTCCCCGAGACGATCACTTAAGCTTAGTGATTAACGGTGTAGCAGGCAGTGCAATGCAAGCATTTGGCAAGCAGCTAGACGCAGTTCAGCTAGCGTCAGTAGTGCACTACCAGCGCCACGCATTCGGTAATGATGCTGGGGATATTTCCCAGCCTCAAGACGTTATCAATTTATCTAACGGTCAGTAAGGAATAGGCATGAGCGAAGTTATTCACGCAGATCATCACGACGACCACGCACACGGCCCCGCTAAGGGAATGTTGCGATGGCTATATACCACCAACCACAAAGACATTGGTACGCTATACCTATGGTTTAGCTTTGCTATGTTTTTGATCGGCGGTGTAATGGCTTTGGTTATTCGTACCGAGCTGTTTCAACCCGGTCTGCAATTTATAGAGCCAGAGTTTTTCAATCAGATGACCACCAACCATGGTTTGATCATGGTTTTTGGTGCCATTATGCCGGCCTTCGTAGGTTTGGCTAACTGGTTGATTCCAATGCAAGTTGGCGCACCTGATATGGCGCTACCTAGAATGAACAACCTGTCATTCTGGATTCTACCTTTTGCTTTCAGCATGATGATTTCCACATTGTTTATGGAAGGCGGCGGCCCTAACTTCGGTTGGACGTTCTATGCACCGTTGTCCACGACATATGCGCCAGATTCAGTCACTTACTTTATCTTCGCAGTGCACTTAATGGGTGCATCTTCCATCATGGGCAGCATCAATATCATCGCAACCATCTTAAACATGCGTGCGCCTGGCATGACCTTGATGAAAATGCCTATGTTCGTATGGACATGGTTGATAACGGCATATCTTTTGATTGCGGTAATGCCTGTATTGGCTGGCGCGGTAACCATGATGTTGTTCGACATTCACTTCAACACCAGCTTCTTTAATGCAGCGGGTGGTGGCGACCCAGTGATGTTCCAGCATATTTTCTGGTTCTTCGGCCATCCTGAAGTTTACATCATGATTTTGCCTGCATTTGGTATTGTCTCGCACATCATCCCAACCTTTGCGCGCAAGCAATTGTTCGGTTACACCTCAATGGTTTATGCGGTTGCATCAATTGCGTTCTTGTCCTTCATTGTTTGGGCTCACCATATGTTCACCGTAGGCATGCCGTTAGCTGGCCAGTTGTTCTTTATGTACAGCACCATGCTTATTGCAGTACCTACCGGCGTTAAGGTCTTTAACTGGATTTCAACGATGTGGCGCGGCTCCATGACATTTGAAACACCAATGTTGTTTGCCATTGCCTTTGTTGTGCTTTTCACTATTGGTGGACTTTCTGGTCTGATGTTGGCAATTACGCCAGCGGACTACCAGTACCACGACACCTACTTTGTAGTTGCGCACTTCCATTACGTGCTTGTACCGGGTGCTTTGTTCTCCATCATTGCCGCAGTCTACTTTTGGATTCCAAAGTGGACCGGCAAAATGTACGATGAATCTCTAGGTAAGCTGCACTTCTGGCTGTCGTTTATTGGGGTTAACGTAACGTTCTTCCCACAGCATTTCTCAGGTCTAGCAGGGATGCCGCGTCGTATTCCCGACTACGCTCTACAATTTGCTGACTTTAATATGATCTCGAGCATTGGTGCGTTTATCTTCGGATTCTCTCAAGTGTTCTTCCTCTACGTATTGATTAAAACAATACGCAGCGGTGCACCTGCGAAAGGTCGTTCTTGGGAAGGCGCTAAAGGATTGGAATGGACACTACCATCTCCTGCTCCTTACCATAGCTTCACTTACCCACCAGAAGTGAAAAACGAAGAGGTACACGGCTAGTCGATTATTGACTGGCTAATACATATGACTGTAGAAACAAAACAACAGACTGAGATACGGCGAACTGTAAAAAAGTTGGCTCTTATAGTGGTAGGCATGTGCTTCTTTGTTGCAGCACTCGTGCCGCTGTACGATTTGTTTTGCGAGGTGACAGGGCTCAACGGTAAAACCGGTGGGCCATATGTATTTGATGAAGCTAAGAGCAGTCCCGATACATCGCGTTTAATAAAGGTAAACTTTCTTACCAATACTAACCAAGGCATGTCATGGGATTTTTGGCCAGAGAAGGGTGCTGTGAGGGTACATCCTGGCTCGGCCAATACTGTTAGCTTTTATGTGAAAAATACGACTGGGCGCCCCATGATCGCTCAAGCAATTCCATCGTTGGTGCCATCATCAGCGGCAGAGTTTTTTCACAAGACAGAATGTTTTTGTTTTGAACAGCAGCTTTTGCAACCCGGAGAAGAGTTGGAAATGCCAATGCGGTTCATTGTTGATCGTGGGTTACCTAGAAATGTTCAGAGCATCAACCTGAGCTACGCGCTCTTTGATGTAACGGACCGCATTGGGTTACCTGAAAATATGCAAAATGTAGACAATCAAGTCAGCCCAGTCGCGGGCGGATAACGAAATAATCCAGTGGAGGAGATAGATGAGTAGCTCAACAGAGGTCGACAACTCGACATACTACGTACCCGAACAAGGTTGGTACCCTGTATTTTTGGCTTTTGGCCTAATGCTCTTGGTTACTGGCCTTGCTGGTTTCTTGAACGATATGAAGAATGGCTTATCTGGGAGTTGGACACAAAGTCTCGTCGGTCTCGTCGTTGTAAGTTTCGTCCTCTATAGCTGGTTCGCAAAAGTTGTCGAAGAGAACAGCGCTGGCCTAAATAACGCGACACTTAAGAAAAGTTATGTTTGGGGCATGGGTTGGTTTATTTTCTCTGAAGTGATGTTCTTCGCTGCTTTTTTTGGCGCATTGTTTTACGTTCGTTCTTTCGTAGTGCCATGGTTGGGCGGTGAAGGCGACAAGGGCATTATTGGTGACTATCTATGGCCGGCCTTTGAGTCCACGTGGCCGGTAGTAGCTAATCCGAATGCGGATATCTTTGTTAATCCGGGCGAGAGCATGGCGTCACCTGGTGTAATGAATTGGGGCGCATACTTGCCTTTCTATAATACGGTCATTCTTTTGACATCCAGCGTCACTATTCACTTTGCTCATGATGCGATCAAGTCACAAGAGCGCAAAAAGCTTATTAACTGGTTAGCTGTGACAGTTATTTTGGGTATCATATTTTTGATTCTCCAAGTGGAAGAATATATCCACGCTTACAGTGCGCTGGGGCTGACGTTAGACAGCGGAATCTATGGCTCTACCTTCTTTATATTGACCGGTTTTCACGGTTTTCACGTGACGATGGGAACGTTTATAATCTTCGTTCAGCTAATTAGAGCAATAAAGGGCCACTTCACCGCCGAAGATTGCTTTGGCTTCGAGTCGGCCAGTTGGTATTGGCACTTTGTCGATGTGGTTTGGGTTGGTTTGTTTATTTTCGTCTACGTCGTATAGAGAGAGCGCGCTGTCAGGTTGTCCTGTTAGCGCATCATCTCGACGGGCTGTTGATAAGCCAGCATAAAAAAAGGGCTCCTGTTGAGCCCTTTTTATTTGCATAGATTTTCACAAAACTTTGCCTGGTTGGATGGCATTCTGCTTTGGTGGGCTATTCGTCTTGCTGAGTAGCCCCGTGCCATGGCGCGTTTATGCCCATGCGCAGTTCACCGGTGTAAAACCCGTAGCCAATGGTTAAGACTAGTAATGTTGCGAAAGTGACTCTTACGCCTAATGCATACCAAAGGCGCTTACTGTCGGGCTTGTCGGTGTCTTTGAAAAGAAATACCAAGCCGCTGCCAAGGCTGACTATGACGCACAAAAGTAATACAACAATAATGATTTTGAGCATTGGTACACTTCTCGTTATTTGGAACTTAGTTTAAAGCATATGGGTGCAGGCGTTAAGCAATGAAAGAATTTTCCCCCGGTTGGCGCATGAGTATTTTTACCCTTCTGTTTGTGCCGTTGTTACTGGCGTTAGGTAATTGGCAGGTTGAGCGTGGGGCGCAAAAGCGCGGTTTAGAAGCTGAATATTTGGCTCAGTTGGCGGCCTTGCCCACGCAGCCTACACCCGCTTCTTTAGCTATACCATTTCAAACAATTCGTTTGTCGGGTCGTTATGAGTCAGACTATTTTTTGCTGGACAACCAAATTAACGAGGGCAAGGTGGGCTACTGGGTTATTCAAGTTTTTTTAGATGAGCTGCATGGGCGATTTTTGCTCAACAGAGGTTTCGTTGCTGGGAGTGCCAATCGTGATACCGCCCCTGTGGTGGCGTTGCCACAAGGTAGGCTTTCTCCAGTCGCAACCGTCTGGCCTGACCTTGGGTTGATTCCGATTTTGGATGATGCGCCCTGGAACGACGGCTGGCCAAAACAGGTGCAACGATTAGAAATAGACCGGATGGCCAAGGTAACAAGTGCTTATCCTGCTGAATTACGTTTAGAAGCAGGGCAGCCAGGTGTGCTGGCAGCTGCACCATTTGCACAAGTTTTTAGTGATGCGAAGCATAAAGGCTACGCCCTCACATGGTTTGGTTTGAGTATTACACTCATGTTCGGGTTTGTCTTTTATGGCTTTAAACGCACCGAGTAGCGCTGCTTTGGTACGCCAATGATCGGTATAACTTTTTAGTATCAATTTTTGAATAGGTTTTAATTATGCAAGACGAAGCATCTGCAACGCGATCTAGTGGTCGTCGTCAACTCACATTGATTCTCATTACTGCTGCAATGTCACTTGGCGGTTCCTACTTACTGTTTTTCGCAACGCAGAATAGCAGCGGCTGGGGGACCACAAACAATGGTGCCTTTGTAGACCCACCCCTAAATATTGAAAACTTGGGCTGGAAGGACGACAAGGGTATCAAGCTGGGCACCTCCGGCGATTGGTGGCTATGGACCGTGACCGAAAATTGCGCGGAAGATTGCGCCAAGGCATTGAAAAATCTCCAGGCCACCCACATCTTGTTAAATAGAGAAGCAAAACGCGTAAGACGCGCTTTTTCCAACAATTCGGGGAATTTTATTCCCGAAAACCAGCCAGATCTAAAGCTTGTCAATACTGCAAACCAGTCAGTGCCAGAGGGAATCTATATAATCGATCCCAACGGTAATTTGGTTTTCCGCTATGCAATTGTGACTAATCCAAAAGACATATTGCAGGACCTCAAACGACTACTAAAGGTGTCACAAATTGGTTAACTCCCGACTCAGAAAATTAGCAGGCTTTGGCGTCATTTGGGCGCTACTCGTTGTATCAGTTGGTGCATACACTCGTCTCGCCGACGCTGGTTTGGGTTGTCCAGACTGGCCTGGTTGCTATGGGTTCCTTACGGTTCCTGAGGATGTGGCTACCATATCTACTGCGCAAACACGCTTTCCTGATGCACCGGTAGAGATCGAGAAAGCCTGGTGGGAAATGGGTCACCGTTATATAGCGGGGTTTCTTCTACTCATTGTCTTTACGATGCTGGTGATTACCTGGAGAAACGTTAAAGAGCACACGCCTACGAAAATGGTGTCGGCACTAATGGTGCTTATATTATGTCAGGCAGCTTTCGGTGCTTGGACAGTAACATTAAAGCTTTGGCCTCAGGTGGTCACCGCCCATTTGCTTGGCGGGTTTGCCACACTAAGCCTTATCTGGCTGATTTATCTGCGCCAGGGCGGTATGTCAGGCTTAGTCAGCAACCTACCCACACCTACATTGCATACCAATATTGCGTTCGTTGCGGTAGTCGTACAAATCATCTTGGGCGGCTGGGTGTCCTCGAACTACGCAGCTTTAGCTTGTTATGACTTTCCAAGCTGTGATGGCAGTTACTCGCCCGCAATAGACCTGGCTCAAGGCTTTAACGTATTTCAAGGCATTGGCCCCAGTTATCTTGGCGGCTTGATGGACAGCGAAGCACGAGCGGCCATTCACTGGGTCCATCGTATTGGCGCTGTTTTTGTACTATTTATTGTGGGATCTTTAGTTTATCGGCTGTTGTCGACCAAACCTCTCATGGCTTATCTAATGGGCGCTATACTCGTGCTCCAAATATGCTTGGGCATTCTTAATATAGTTTGGGTATTGCCCCTGCTTAATGCCACAGCCCATAACGCCGTCGGAGCCCTGTTACTATTGTGCCTAGTTACAGTAAACTTCGCGCCCAGATTGCGGTTCGTTTGAACCGCTATTTTATTACACAACTAAGTTATCTAAATGTCTGAAGTTATTGTTGGCGCCTCTTGGCGAGACTATCTAGAAATGTGCAAACCCCGAGTGGTTTTGCTCATGTTGATTTGTTCTGTTGCGGGAATGTTTCTTGCGACATCGTCTAGCGTTCCCCTAGACGTTTTGATCTACGGCAACATTGGTATAGCACTAGTGGCTGGCTCTGCCGCGGTGGTTAATCATATTGCTGATGCGCACATTGATTCGCGCATGGCACGCACTCAGAGTCGCCCTGTAGCAACCGGCAGAGTGTCTAATCGTGATGCGATCATTTTTTCCGCAGTTACGGGATTAATCGGGTTGGGTATGCTTTGGTTCTTAATCAATCCTTTAACCGCATGGCTGAATCTAGCTTCTTGGGTGGGCTACGGGTTGATCTACACGTTCTTTTTGAAACGAGCCACACCGCAGAATATCGTCATTGGTGGATTGTTTGGTGCAGCCCCGCCGCTGTTTGGTTGGACGGCTGTGACCAATAGCATTGATCCAGGTGGTTTGCTCTTGGTGCTGATTATTTTTGTTTGGACACCACCGCATTTTTGGGCCTTAGCCCTTGAGCGCAAGGATGAATATGCGGAAGTAGGCATGCCGATGTTGCCGGTGACTCATGGTGAAGCATACACTCGCCTGCACATTTTGTTGTACACAATCCTGCTGGTGGTTTGCACAATTTTGCCCTACCTTATTGGTATGTCAGGGCCTCTTTATCTTGCTGGCGCATTAGCGTTGGGTGGTGGGTTTTTGTACTGGGCAATTGTCCTCATGCGCAACAAAAACCCGCGTGCGCCAATGGAAACTTTTCGTTACTCAATAGTTTACTTGGGTGCGCTATTTTTGGTTCTATTGCTAGACCATTATCTTTGGGTCCAAGGAATAGACATCTCCCCCATAGAACTGCAACGAGTGACGGTCTAATTTAATGCAAAGTATTAAGTCTACAGTTGGTTTGTGTGTTGTTTTCATTAGCATCGTATTGGTGATGTTCGTCTTCAGTAAGATGCGCGTACCGGAACTTTCCGCGGACGAGATGCGCTCCCAAGGTGTTTTCATTTTGCCCACGCCAAGAGACATTGGCCCGTTCGAATTGCTTGACCATAGAGGCACCGTATTTAATCGTCAGAGTTTAGAGGGTCATTGGAGTTTCATATTTTTCGGCTTTACGAATTGCCCGGATGTTTGCCCAACGTCACTTTCGGTTCTGGGCCAAGTTGAGAATCAGCTGAAAAAGCAAGACCCTGTATTAGCCGAAGGCTTCAAAGTGCGTCTGGTTTCTGTAGATCCTGACGCTGATACGCTAGAGCGTTTGGGCCAATATGTAAGTGCGTTTTCGCCGAGCTTTCTAGGCGTGCGAGGTGAAAGAGCAGATTTGGTGAAGTTCACAGACCAAGTTAACGTCGCGTTTGCCAAGGTACCGCTGCGCTCTTCAGTACCAGGTTCAGATGAGATGGGTTATACCGTGGACCATACCGGTAATATCGTGATCATTAATCCACGGGGGCATTATCACGGCTTCATCAAGTTGCCACACAAAGCCGAGACCATTAGGCTTAGCTATCAGACGTTAGACGCGCAATTTTAGGATTTATATGCATTCGCGGTTCCAGTCTGCTGAGGCAGATACGAGTAAGATGGACCGCGCGGCTTTAAATAAAGCCCTTGAAGCATTGATGCTGCGCTACAAAAGCGTCCGGCGTAGGTCTGTAGATTTATGTCAGCCCTTGCAGATAGAAGACTTCGGCGTGCAGCCAATGGCCGACGCCAGTCCACCCAAGTGGCATCTTGCCCATATCACCTGGTTTTTTGAAACGTTTCTTTTACGAAAGTACGCGGTCGGCTATTCCCCTTATCACCCAGCCTTTGAGCACCTTTTTAATTCTTATTACAATGGTGTGGGCGACCCTTTCCCGCGCCTACGAAGAGGCAGCCTGTCGCGGCCAACTGTCGCAGAAATTTACACCTATAGAGATAGCGTGGATGAGGGTTTACTAACCTTTATCAGTGACGGCAAATTCGCCGATCAAGCTGCATCTGAGATTGTGCAAATTTTGGAGCTTGGGCTGCACCACGAACAACAGCACCAAGAATTGTTGTTAACGGATATAAAATATAACTTGGGTCATAACCCTTTATTCCCCAGTTATCATGACGCCTCAATTGTACTTTCCATGGACTCACCGGGGCCGCTGAAGAAAGTTTCTTTTAGCGAACACAACCCAGGCTTAGTGGACATTGGCGCAGCAGCTGGCTTCGCCTTTGATAACGAGTATCCAAGACATCAAAGTTTCCTTGGTCCATTTGGTATTGCCAATCGACTTGTCAGCAATGGTGAATATCTGCAATTTATTCACGATAGCGGCTATAAACGGGCGGACTTATGGTTAGCTCAGGGTTGGGCCGTTTTGCAGGAAAGTACCAGACACCATCCACTTTATTGGCACCAAACAGGGTCAGGTAGCTGGTCTGAATATCGCATGGATGGCTTGCACCCGTTACAGTTAGATGCTCCGGTAACACATGTCAGTGGTTACGAAGCAATGGCCTATGCGAGTTGGACTGGTGCGCGCCTGCCCACAGAGTTCGAGTGGGAGTGGGCCGCCAAAAAACAACCGCAAACAGGCAATTTCGCTGACTTAAATCGCTTTCACCCAATGATTTGCGATGCCGTAAGTGAACAATTCTTTGGTGACGTTTGGGAGTGGACATCAAGTTCATATGGCCCGTATCCAGGCTACAAAACCCTCGAGGGTGTGCTGGGTGAATATAATGGTAAGTTCATGAGTAGCCAGTTGGTTCTACGCGGTGGTTCGTGCGTTACAGATTCAAAACACATTCGTGCCAGTTATCGAAACTTTTTTTATCCCGGAGACAGTTGGCAGTTCTCCGGAATACGTTTAGCGGTGGATTTATGACAACCAATTCTTCTTTGTCCAATGCGCAATTTGCATTCTTGGATCTAAAGCCTGATCTAGATGTGATTGTGGGTGAAGTGCAGCAAAGTTTGAGCCTAGAAGCCAAGTCAATATCACCAAAGTTTTTTTACGATGAGCGCGGCTCAGAATTATTTGATGCCATTACGGAACTGCCCGAATACTATGTAACGCGTACGGAAATGGCGTTGTTTGATGCGCACATGGAGGAAATATCCGACTCTTTAGAGGAAAATATTTGCGTCATTGAATACGGCAGTGGGTCGACAAAAAAGATCCGGCGTTTGCTCGACGTGTTGAAGCCAGAAGCTTATGTGCCGGTGGATATATCCGGCGATTATTTGCTCAGTAATGCCCAAACCTTATTAGGCGATTTCCCCGCGTTAAAAATCTTTCCAGTTTGTGCTGATATTACCGAAAGTTTCGCTTTGCCCACACAGGTAAGTGAGCTGCGGCCGCTTGGGTTTTATCCCGGCTCGAGTATTGGTAATTTTGAACCGGCTAAAGCGGTAGATTTCTTGAAAAGAGTGCATGCGACACTTGGTACGGGCGGCTATTTTTTGGTCGGCGTGGACGCCAAGAAAGACGTTAGCATTTTGGAGGCGGCTTATGACGACGCTGCGGGCGTAACCGCCCAGTTCAACCTAAATACCCTCGTGCATTTAAATGAAAAACTCGGTGCCGACTTTGATTTAGACCAATTTGTGCATTTCTCCAAGTACAACTCAGACCAAGGTTGTATTCAAATGTTTTTAAAGAGCTCGGTCGCCCAGCAGGTGAATGTCGCAGGAAAGGTAATTTCTTTTGCCGAAGGCGAGCTTTTGCATACTGAGAACTCCTATAAATATGCCAAGCAGGAGTTCATCACCCTTGCTCAATCAGCCCAATTCGAATGTCTGAAAAGTTGGCAAGATGACAACGAGTGGTTCTCGCTGTTTTTGTTGCGTGCTTGTTGAGGAGTAACTCGCTAATGCTAATCAAACTCCCATAACACCCAGCTGGCAACTAAACTGTCTACCCGTTCTAAATCACCATTACCTTTCGTCGCATCTGTTGGCACAAGGTAATAGGGTTTGCCGCGATTTGGTACAATGCGGATATATCTGAGCTGGCCATTCTGTCTAAATTCGTAAACCATACGATTTTCTTCCGCCACAATTACTACGTCGGGACCTCGATTTGTTGCAGCGCTGGCGGCACCTGGCAGCAAAATTAGGCTGGCAAAAACCAACCCGGCTAACACAAAATATAGGCTCAGCCGTTGTGCAGTAGCGGATATATTAAAAGAGCAAAGCGTGCACCAGTTGATGCGCGCGCGCCCTGCAGATTGAGGCCAATCGTGGGGCATTAAATAGCCTGTTCTTTTTTGTCCAAGCACAGGTAAAGTGCATCTGCTCATTGTCTAATTCTCTACAAATTATAGGAACGTAATTAGTGTCGGATAATCTACCGTCTATTCCCAACGAACGCCAAGCCCCTTTAGTGTTAGTTGATGGTTCCTCATATTTATTCAGAGCCTTTTACGCGCTTCCAGATCTGCGTAATTCTAGCGGCCATCCTACAGGGGCAATTCGTGGTGTCATTAGTATGATACGGAAGTTGGCGCGAGATTATCCCGGAAGTTTGGTGGCGGTAGTTTTCGATGCGCCTGGCAAGACTTTCCGTGATGACCTGTACGCAGAATATAAAGCCAATCGAACGTCTATGCCCGAAGATTTACGCGAACAAATCGCGCCAATCCACGAACTAATAAAAGCTATGGGTCTGCCACTGATTTGCGTGGAAGGTGTGGAGGCAGATGACGTAATCGGCACTTACGCTACTCAAGCAAGTGCAACTCAGCGCGCCACAGTGATTTCCACTGGTGACAAAGACATGGCCCAGCTTGTAAGCGACCACGTTACGCTTGTAAACACCATGACCGAAACCACCATGGACCGTCAGGGCGTGATCGACAAATTTGCAGTAACACCTGAACAAATTATTGATTACTTAGCGTTAATGGGCGACACCGCTGACAATATTCCAGGGGTGCCCAAGGTTGGACCTAAAACAGCCAGCAAGTGGTTAAATGAGTTTGGCTCACTGGATGGCGTGATTGCCCAAGCCGATGAAATAAAAGGCAAGATCGGTGAAAATCTACGCGCTAGTTTAGAGCAGCTACCCTTATCCAAGGCGCTCACCACTATCAAGTGCGATGTCGACTTAGAGCAGTCCATTGAGCAATTGCAATCTATACCAGCCGATGTGCCCACGCTGCAAAAATATTTCAAGGAATTTGAGTTCAAAGCATGGTCCGATGAACTGGGCCGTACGGACAGTAAGACTGAGAAAAAGTCAGACGCCACCCTCGCTGAAGCAGCCGTGCCTGCTGTTGAATATCCCCGCGACTATGAGGTAATTACCAGCGTTGAAGCGCTCAATTTATGGATTGAGGAACTATCAGGCGCTGAAGTTTTTGCCTTTGATACCGAAACCACCAGCGTCAACTATATGCTAGCGGAGCTGGTTGGTTTCTCATTTTCCGCCAAGGCTGGAAGAGCAGCCTATTTGCCAGTGGCCCATGACTATCCGGGCGCGCCTGACCAGCTTTCTCTCGATCAAGCATTAGCCGCGTTAACGCCATTGTTAGCAAATCCGGCCATTGGCAAGATTGGCCAGAATATTAAATACGATATGAGCGTCTTAGCTCGGTACGGCATCAGCTTTGCCGGACCACTTTATGACACTATGCTTGAGTCCTACGTTTTGAACAGCGTAGCAACGCGCCACAATATGGATGCGTTAGCAGAATTTTATCTAGATAGAAAAACCATTCACTTCGAAGATGTTGCCGGCAAGGGTGCCAAGCAGCTGACATTTAATGAAGTGCCTTTAGAAACCGCAGGTGAGTACGCTGCTGAAGATGCAGACATCACACTGCAATTGCATGAATGCCTGTATCCACAAATTCAAGCAGAGCCAACACTGCTGCATGTGTTTACCAACATCGATATGCCGTTGGTACCCATACTTTCACATGTAGAACGACAGGGTGCTTTGGTAGATGGGCGTATGCTCAAACAACATGGCGCAGAGTTGGCTGATCGGCTGAAAGAACTTGTTGAACAGGCTTGGGAGCAAGCGGGAGAGACCTTTAACTTAGACAGTCCAAAGCAACTACAGACCATCTTTTATGAAAAACTAGGTCTGCCCATACTAAAGAAAACCCCAGGTGGTAAGCCCTCTACCGCGGAGGCGGTGTTGGTCGATCTGGCTCGAGATTATGAGTTGCCGGCTACGCTGCTGAATTACCGTGGCCTTGCTAAACTTAAATCTACCTATACTGATAAGTTGCCTTTAGATATCAATACTGAGACAGGGCGCATACATACCTCTTATCACCAAGCAGTAACGGCAACCGGCCGCCTGTCTTCATCAGATCCAAACCTGCAGAATATTCCAATTCGTAATGCGGAGGGTCGGCGCGTTCGACAGGCGTTTGTGCCGCCTGCGGGTTATAAAATTATGGCTGCGGACTATTCGCAAATTGAACTGCGGATAATGGCGCATTTGTCAGGTGATCCAGGTTTGACCACGGCATTTGCCGAGGACCAAGATATTCATAGAGCAACCGCCAGCGAAGTATTTGATGTTGCACCAGATGCAGTATCTGATGATCAGCGGCGCAGCGCCAAGGCCATTAACTTTGGCCTCATTTATGGCATGTCTGCGTTTGGTCTCGGTAAGCAATTGAGCATTTCTAGAACCTTAGCCCAAGACTACATTGATCGATATTTTTCGCGCTACCCAGGTGTTTTACGTTACATGGAAGAGACTAAGGCACTTGCGGCGGAGCAAGGCTATGTTGAAACAGTTTTTGGGCGCAGATTGTATCTGCCGGAAATTAATGCCAAAGCGGTGCCGCGTCGCCAAGCTGCGCAAAGAACGGCGATTAACGCTCCTATGCAAGGTACCGCAGCAGACATAATTAAGTTAGCGATGAGCTCTGTGCAAAATTGGTTGGCCGGTGCGGATTTAGATGCGCGGATGATTTTACAGGTTCACGATGAATTAGTGTTTGAGGTCAGTGAAGCAGATTTGCAGCAGCTCACTGAAGAAGTAGTGCAGCGTATGTGCGGGGCGGTTGAGCTATCAGTACCCCTTACTGTGGCAACTGGCGTAGGTATGAATTGGGATGAAGCGCACTAGCTAGGTGGTCGTTGCTTTAGGGGCCTGCACTTTTTTCTTGGCACTTGTCTTGAGGTTGTCCAGGGTTGTCTAAATCTGTCTTAGGCTCTAGGGCTCGATTTGCGGCCCAAGGGCCATTGGCTTTAGCATTTGGCACTGCTATGTCTAGTTAACAATTAGGGCTAAGGATTTTCCGATTTTTCTTGCGATTTTTCTTGCGATTTTTCTTGCGATAGATCTTCCGATATATCAGCTGGCAGGTCTGACGGCTGATCTTCCAATAGATCTTCCAAGACAGGTTCATGCCCGTTTTCTATCAACGCCTCTTCATCTGCTATCAATTCGTCGCCGTCTATTGGCGTAGCCAGTAAATCCAGCAGTTTCGTAATCAGCTCTTCCTTGCCAAGCCCGCGCATGGCGGAGAAACACTGCACGGTGGCATAAGGATAATCGCTATAACCGCTGCGAATCTTTTGCAGAATTTGTTTTTGTGCTCCACCGCTTAGCTTGTCAGCTTTGTTAAGTAGTACGTGAATAGGGATATCGCTTTTTGTGCTCCACTCGAGCATTTCCAGATCAAAGGCTTGGTTTGGGTGGCGAATATCCATCACTAAAATAATGCCAGCCAAATGGTTGCGGTAAGATAAGTAGTGGTTGACCGATTTTTGCCAAGTTTTTTGCGCTGCTTTGGCCGCTTTTGCATAGCCATATCCAGGTAAATCGACAATCCGACCGCCAGTTCTGATGTCAAAAAAGTTCAATAGCTGGGTACGCCCAGGTGTTTTACTGACCTTTGCTGTTCTTTTATTGCCAGAGATTTGGTTCAAAACTGAAGATTTGCCTGCGTTGGATCTTCCCGCAAATGCCACTTCAGCGCCAAAACCGGGGGGGCACCGCTTTAAATCAGGCGCACTGGTAAGAAAGGTGGCTTCAAGTCGTTCAGGTAGTGACTCTTTTTTTGTCATCTTGATATATAATCCGCAGTCTCTGAGCTTGGTTTTGATTTTGACCGACAGCACAAGGAGGTTCGTTGCAACTATTGGCGGTCAGGCGCCAGTGTAACATCCTTAAACTGTGCCGAGGTTTGGAATTGAACTTAACAATTATGAAAGCTTTAGAGATTAAATTTCTGCCTTTAGTCGGCGCGCTAATTAACATCGCGTTTATGTGACGAGTTAGCCGCGGCAAAGGTTGTATCGCTAAGTAAACAACGGAATTTGAATACATGAGTGTTCGCACAAGCATTGCAAAAATAACAACGATTTCTATTCTTTTAGGCTTTTTCAGTGGCGCAGCTATCGCCGCCGGTGACGTAGCCGCAGGTCAAGCTCAGGCTGTTACTTGCGCTGCCTGTCACGGGCAAGATGGCGCAACAGCTATTGATCCTACCTATCCTAATTTGGCAGGGCAAAATGAGGTCTATCTAACTCGCCAATTACAGATGTTTCAATCTGGAGAGCGCGACGTAGCCCTTATGAGCGCTCAGCTTATTGGTAAATCCGAGCAAGATTTGGCTGATCTTGGTGCTTACTATGCTTCGCTACCAGCCAAACATTCACAAGCGAAAGGTAGTGACGATGACATCAAAGCTGCAGAAGCTATATATAAAGGCGGCGTAATTGCTAAAGGCGTTGCAGCTTGCTCGTCATGTCATGGACCCAACGGTGCGGGTAACGCGCAAGCCGGTTTTCCAGCCATTAGTGGTCAGTCTGTAGGCTATACCATCGTGCAATTAACAGATTATCGAGAAGGCAGAAGAGGCACTAACAATTCATACGGAAATATGATGCGCGGTGTTGCTTCAGGTCTAAGCGACGGCCAAATTGCTATACTTGCTGATTACATTAGCGGCCTACATTAAGCGCCTAGTTAGGCCCTAATAACTATTTCAGGGTTCACATATGCAGATAAATAATATGATCCAGATGCAGACAAAGACAATTACTGGTGCAATCCAGGTATTTTTATTGTTGTTATCCGCGCTGATAGCGCCAGCCGTAATTGCTGGCGAAGCGTATGTTGAAGGCGTTCACTACGAAGCCATCAGCGTGCCAGTGAGTACTGGTTTAACTGATAAAGTTGAAGTAGTCGAAGTGTTTGGTTATCTGTGTATCCACTGCTATAGCTTTGATCCAATGCTTGGACGTTGGGAGAAAACTAAGCCAGCAGGCGTAGATTTTAAACGCGTCCCCGCAGTGTTTTCAACGGATTGGAGCCTTCTAGCTCAAGCCTTTTATACGGCGGAAACTTTGGGTGTTGGCGCTAAGATGCATGAACCTCTTTTTGAAGCCATTCACATAGACCGACTTAATCTGTCCGACGAGCAGGTGTTGGCAGAACTATTTTTAGAGCATGCCGGTGTTGATACTGCGGATTTCACTCAAGCGTTTTCTTCTTTCTCCGTGAAAAGCAGAGTTTCACAGGCAAATGCTAAAGGCCGTGCCTACGGCATTACCGGCGTTCCAACTATGGTTGTGAATGGTAAGTACCGAGTTGATGGGCGTATGGCCGGCTCTAATGAAGATATGCTGAAAGTTGTAGATTTTTTGGTTGCTAAGGAACAAGCAGCGCTTTAAAAACGCTTGTTCTCTTTGTCTCAGAGAAAAAGTAGCAACGGAAAAAGTAAGTGCGGATCGGTGGGTTCAATCATGAACTCACCGCGGCTTGCTCTCTTAACGCTCCCGCTTAACTATCCTGCCAAAGTATAAACTCACCAGCTGGGTTTCTTCCGCTGACTTTTCACGCTGCCACGTACTTTTTTGCCTTCTAGCCGGCGTTTTTTTGATGCCAACGTGGGCCGTGTGGCCACCCGAGATTTGGGTCGGATCAATGCCTCGTCGATGAACTTTTCTACTCGTGATACGGCCTCCTGCCGGTTCATCAGCTGAGACCGATGGTTGCCAGATTGAATAACCAGCTCGCCGAGTTTATTAATACGCTTGGCCTGTTGTTCTTTAAGGCGCGATAAAGGCGCCGGCGGCAGCTGTAGCTTGCCAACAGCAACTCTAAGCTCGACAGTGCTGGCAGTTTTGTTGACGTGCTGGCCCCCTGGGCCTGATCCCAGAATAAATCGGAACTCACAAATTTCTGGGGGCAATTTAAAAGCCATTATCAATCGACACACGCTGAATGGGAGCAGACCATAAAAGCCTCACTGCATAAGTTCAATGCCTGCGCGGGAATTTTGCGCAAAATATGGCGAGAGGTTATGGCAAGACGCCCAGCCAAGTTGGAAAGCGAAATGCCGCATTGCTGATTTCCTGCACTTGGCGGGGCAGCGCTAAGTACACGCGCAGCATGTAAATGGACAGACGCTTCAAATTATTGGGATTTATCGAATACGCGGCTAAACGTGCGTTTCTTTGAGCCAGGATTTTTAATGGTGACCACGGCCAATAGTCGTCCATCGCCTCGTATGGACCACGTCTTAGCGACTTTACGCTCGGTAGTTTTATACTTTTGCTCAATCTTTTTCTGCGACCATTTGCTGTCTCTGCCGCGATAGTGACCTTTGCGCAAAACCTCCTTAGCGTCCACACCCCCGACTTCCGGGTAGTCTATTTGTATCTTCGTAGGCATCACGGTAATAAACATCGTCCGTGAGCGTAAGACCGCTGGGTCGGCAGCAGTTAAAGGAGACTGGGCTCCGACTTTTGAGCGCCCGGTGGGAATGGGTAGGCCCAAGACGGATACGCTGACCCTGCCTGGGCCCCCGAGAACCGTTGGCTTTTCATCCAGCTCTTCACGCAATAAATCTGTTTCTGCAACATTTATGACCCATTCACCTGCATATTTTTCAGCAACAGCGTTCGTTGCAGCAATAATACTGTTGCTGCAAAAAGTCGCCAGGCAGGTGAGTAAGGCAAGATACCCTAGCTTCATTTGTATGTTCCGCTGCTGAGTAGTTGTTCCATTAGCGTTCAGTCTAATTCCCTAAGAGTCCGTTATAGCGTTTTTCAAAGCTTCAAGCTCTGTTGGCGCTGTGCCGGCTTTTTCCTGTGCCAACTTAATCTTTGCCGCCGTTAAGAAGGTGTTCAGATCTTGTTTGTAACTATCTGGGTTAACAAACGGGTTTGCGGCCCCAGTTGGCCGAGCGGCCGCTAAGTCCCGACGTGCAAACACTTTGCCCATCTCTTGGTGATTAGGCAGGCTCACGGAAGTGCCTTCTTGAATAGATTGCAAGCGTTCGTAGCTGCTTATGTAGGTTTCAGTGCGCGCCACACCTGAGAAATTCAGACCGACACCGCCCAGTGTCATAGCGGTATATTCATTGTCGCCTTCGCGTACCTTATAACGAATAGATAACACGCCGGTGGTGTGGCCGGGGGTATTGAAAAGTTCGAAGGCATTGTCACCTAGAGCAATTATGTCACCATCTTTAGCGACAACATCGATGTTGGGTTTAGGCATATAAAACTGTGGTAGCTCCGGTTCTGCCCTGGCGATTGCCCAGTCGTCGGCGGTCATGACTATTTCTGCGCCATAGACTTTTTGCAAGTAGGCCGAGCCGCCAGCATGATCGAAGTGACCATGGGTGTTGATGACATATTTGATGTCACTTGGATTAAAGCCTATTGAGCGAATGTTGTTCACTAACATGGGCACCCACTTTCCGTACAGGCTATCAATGAGTACCAGGCCATCATCGGTATCTATTAGGTAGGCGGCAACCCAGTCGATGCCAACATAGTAAACGTTGTCGAAAATCTTGAAGGGCTTTACATATTGGGTCGCTGGATCTTCCCAGCTATCCCAAAGGGCTTGTAGTGCAGGATCAATGGCTGCGCCAACATAGCTTTCACGGATGCAATCACCGCACAACACATCTTCTACATCCGTAAAGCTCTCAAGATTGGCCACCCAGTCCCTAATGCCTGTGCCATTTGCAGCCCAAGTATAGAATTCCGGTTTCTGCAATACGGTGTGGGAAGTGCCGCCGCCAATAAAGCTGCGAAAATTATCGGCCTCTGCGCGGATGTCCTGATGATTTGCTTTCAGCGAGTCTAAAAGCTGAACATGCTTCTGTCCGCTTAGCGCAAGAAACCTTTTTTGTACCGCGTCTTCAGCGGCATCGTACTCAGCGAAAAGAATTTCTGGGTGCTGTTGGGCCGCAGCGATATATAAGGACTCATAATTCATGTCATGTGAATTCAGATGTTCGAAGCCCTTTTCGTCTTTAATGAAATTAAACGTACCCCATTGTTCGTGGGGTCGAGTTGCCTGATTCATGCGCCGATAGCCACCTGCCGCATCGCCCAGTTGAGCAATCTGGGCATCTGGGTAGTGGTCGGCAATGATGGAGGCATATAAGGGTGAGGGGATGGCGCCCGCAGATGAGCCGGTGACAAATATGTTTTTGGGACTTTTAACATTGGCGTAAGTCCAATCTAACACCGCTTGCATATTGGCTCGGCCTTGATGGCGAATCACTAAATCTTTCTGTCCCTCTTCAATAGGCGGATATATTGTATCGCTGGCCCCGATATGCACATCGCCGGTGCAATAGGGCGCATAAACTACAGTGTGATCTTTGAACGGGTTACCCGCTTTTGCGAAATTGAAAATGCCGAAATGGGGGTAAGAGGTATTTGCCACATTGATGGTGTAACTGGGCTGCATTTGCGGATCGCAGGTCTGCCTAAACCAGCAGCCCCCGCCGCCTTGGAGATATACTAGAAGCTTGTCGGACGAACCTTGGCGAACGAAAAATTTGTATGGAGAACCATCGGAGCAGGTGGTTTCGCCCTCTGGAAATAAAGTTTGCCAGTCATCCACTGCTGTTACGTCGCCCTCAACGCCAACTTCGACCCCAACTTCAACTTCAACTATAGACCCTGGACTTGCCGGCTCATGTTTTTGGCAACCTGTGAAAGCCCAGAGTGACGCCAGAACAATTAGGCCTATCTGCACCTTTTGCAAAGACGCTCGAGTATTTATCAGTCTTTGCATAGGTTCCCCGCCAATATCGTTTTAGAATAGCCTCTGATAGTAACGTCGCGGCATCCGCTGGGACAACAGTCTTGTGGAGACAAGTTATGGAAGTGCTAGATCGAGTAAAATTGTTGCAGCAGGCGCAATTGTGGAAACAGGGCAGTGTCGACAGTGAAGCAATGTGGCTTTGGTCTCTGCAAGCTAAAGCGGAAATGAAGGTCGTTGATGCGGCAGTGCGTGATGCCCTAGATATGTTGTGCTCTATTCCCGAAGACCTACTGATCAGTGAAGACACGGAGGTTATTTTTGACGCATTAGGTAATCCAGAAGATCAGACAGACTTGTCCTGTAATTTGCTTTGGAATTATCTCGACATGGTGGATACCAGAAGCCGTAGAGCAACGTTAGCCCAAGACCCATTTTATGGTCCTTATTGCCAAGACTAGTTGTAAGGACTAGTTGTATTGACTAGTTATTGGACCAGTAAGCTAAATAATTTGCGTTAGAAATGCCCAGGCTCACCTGGGTAGGCCCGCCCTCCTAGAGGCGGCGGCGGAAGAGGAGGAAGAATTCATTAACAAATTAGCTGAACTTTTACATTTGCTCGATATCGAGCAAATTGAAGAAGATATATTTCGCGCGCAACACCCGGCGGCCAGAACCAAAAGACTGTTTGGTGGTCAGATCCTGGCCCAGGCATTAATGGCAGGCATCAAAACGATAGCGCCTGATCGCTTCGTGCATTCACTGCATGGATATTTTTTGCGTCCAGGAGACCCTTCTGTACCTGCAATTATTCGCGTGGAACGTACTCGTGATGGCGGCTCTTTTTCTGCCCGGCGTATATTGGTGACGCAGCGCGGTGAAGCGATATTTAATATGGACGCATCTTTTCAGGTGCCAGAGTCTGGGTTAAGTCATCAGATGGCTATGCCCGATTTACAGCCACCTGTAGAGGCGAAAATTCCCAAGGCCTTATTTGATGCGCCATTTGTTACCTGGCGGCATGAATTTCGGCGTTTGCAGTCAGAGACACCACAGCCACCAGAGCAGTTTGTTTGGTTTAAAAGTACTGGGCCTGTGCCTGAAGACCCCGCATTAGCGGCATGCTTGTTGGTATACGAGTCTGATAACGTGTTATTGGGTACTGCGCGCTTACCGCACCGAGGCAGTTTTAAGCGCGAGGCTATGCAGGTGGCAAGTCTAGACCATGCCATGTGGTTTCATCGGCCAGTAGATGTTAGTCAGTGGTTACTTTACGCCATCGACACCCCCAGCACGTCCGAAGCCAGGGGATACACCCGAGGGAGTATCTTCACCGAGCAAGGCGAACTGGTGGCATCTACGGTTCAAGAAGGCTTAATTCGCATTCATTGAACCGACTTGCATTGAGCTAACCTACATAGAGTCAACGAGATTACGCAGCTTCTCACACTGAGCCACGCGCTCTTCAGCACTTTGACCTGCAAAGTTGACGTTCAGCGAAGTCACACCAGATTCTCTCAATGCATAAAGGCGTTCTTTAACAAAACTCTCGGGTCCAATCAGTGAACTCTTGGCAAGATAATCCGCTGGAATGGCTTCTTCAGCGGCTTTCTTATCACCTGCAAGGTAAAGGTCTTGAATGATTTTTGCTTCATCCACGTAACCACTCTTAGAAAAAATATCGTTATAAAAGTTTTTTGACCGAGCGCCCATGCCGCCGATATATAACGCCGCACCAGGACGAGCACGTTCTCTTAATTCTTCCATACCGTCGCCAATGGCAACGCTACCACCTGCAAAAATGTCCAATGGCGCTCTGCCACCGTCTCTTTTGGCATTACCCTGATCGAGTGACTCACCCCAAACGGCTCGGGCCGCTTCAGGTGTGTAGAAGGCCGGTAACCAAGCATCTGCTAGTTCAGCAGTTGCAGCCACACTGGTGGGTCCTAAGGAAGCAATGGCAATTGGAATGTCATCTTTCACTGGGTGGTTGATCAGCTTCAATGGCTTGCCCAAGCCAGTGCCTTCATTCTGAGGTAGCGGAATTTGGTAGTGCTTGCCAAGGTGTTGAACTTTTTCGCGCTTCCAAACTTTACGGCAAATCTCTATCACTTCACGAGTTCTGGCAACCGGTGCGTTGTAGGGTACGCCGTGAAAACCCTCAATTACTTGCGGGCCGGAAGCGCCTAGGCCAAGCATCGCGCGTCCGTCGGACAAATAGTCAAGGCCTGCCGCGGTCATCGCCAACAGACTCGGTGTGCGCGTATAAATTGGCAAAATGCCGGAGGCGATAATCACGCGCTCTGTTTCGGCGGCCAAGTAACCCATGGCTGTCGGCGCATCAAAGGAATAAGCCTCTGGTACCCATACAACATCTAGTCCTGCCTTTTCTAAGGCCTTTATTTCTGCAACAGCTTCTTTGAATCCGCCCGAATAACTCATCAATGTAGAGATTCGCATTTTTCTCCCCGGTAATTTTTGTTGCCAGATTATGGAGACTTGTGCATCTTCGTTGCTAGTGATTTTTTTAATAGGAATAGATATGAAGCGCAAAAATAGCGTTATGTTCAGGAGTTTGATGGTTTTAGCGGTGTCATTAGGTGTGATGCAGGGTGCTAAAGCGGACGTCACAACTTTTGCCGAAGCAGCTGTGCCTAGACTTTCGCAGTACCTGAAAATTGATACGGTTAATCCGCCGGGCAATGAGTATCGCGGTGTGGCGTATTTATCCAAGTTACTTGATGACGCTGGAGTCGTATATGAATCGGCTGAATCAGCGAAAGGGCGAGGTAATCTCTGGGCCAGACTTGAGGGTGCACCAGGCCCGGATGGCAAAAAGAAGCCCGCATTGGTGTTGCTTCACCATATTGACGTGGTGCCAGCGAACTTAAAGTTTTGGACAGTAGACCCCCTATCTGGCGACATTGCAGATGGTTATATATATGGCCGTGGGGCAATCGATACCAAGGGTTTAGGTATTGCGCACCTGCAGGCTTTTTTGGCCCTTGCTGATAGCGGTATAACACTCAACAGAGATGTGCTTTTTGTCGCCACAGCAGATGAAGAAGCGGGTGGGTTTTTTGGCGCAGGATGGCTTATTGAAAACCGCCCTGAGATTTTTGCTGATGTAGGTTATGTGCTCAATGAAGGTGGTTCAGGGCGCAGCTTTGGCAGCGATATTGCGGTTATGGTAGAGGTCACGCAAAAAGTCCCCCTTTGGTTGCGGTTAACCGCGCTGGGTAAACCTGGTCACGGCTCTGCGCCGCAAATGCAAACGTCCGTTACTCGGCTTATCCGTGGCTTGAAGCGCGTCAGTGAAACCGAGTTTCCAGTCAACGTAATAGCCCCTGTTGCACAAATGTTTGAAGGCATGGCGCCTTATCAAACTGGCGCCGATCGCTCGAACTTTGCCGACATAGCCAAGGCCGTAGAAAATCCCGACTACCTACTGGGTCTAAAATTGAATAATCCAGGCGGCCACGCGCTACTGCGTAACACCTGTTCAATCACTACCTTGGAGGGCAGCAGCAAGATCAATGTTGTGCCAGCGCAGGTTCATGCAGAGTTAGATTGCAGACTGCTACCCGACCAAGATCCCGAGGCGTTTCTTGTTGATTTGAACAATATTATTAATGATAAACATATAACTATTGAGCGCATTATGGGCTTCACGCCGGCTATCAGCCGTACTGATACGCCGCTGTATAAGTCAATCGCCAAGGTATCCGAACAAGCTTTTGGCGCGCCAGTTATTCCAACAGTAGCCGGCGGTTTCACCGACTCGCATTTTTTTCGTGATTTGGGTATTACCAGTTATGGTTACTCGCCGTTTGTCTTTGCGCCGGGAGAATTTTCAGGTGTGCACGGCAATGATGAGCGTCTAGGTGAGGAAAATCTCAAGCGAGGCGTGCGTACGCTTTACCAGCTGTTGGTAGATTTTGCCGGCTAGTTGTTTTGACAAGCAATGGCGGTTGCGGCTGTAAGTGAAAAACTGGCTGAGTTGGACTGGCTGAGTTGGACTGGCTGAGTTGGACTGGCTGAGTTGGACTGGCTAGGCGAATAGACGGCTAGCCGTGTTAAGCTTCGACCACTGAAAAGTTATAAACATAGGGCTTGTTAATGGCGTTAACGATAGAAGATAGCGGATTAGATTTTACTCCAATGCATGAACGCATGGATTTTTATGTAAAAGAAAATATTTTGTCATGTTGCGCCACGGTGGTAATGCAAGGCACCAAGGTCGTGGATTATAAAACCTTTGGATATATGAACGTTGAGGACAAATCGCCGCTGCGCGAAGACGCTATTTATCGCATGTATTCCAGCACCAAGTTGGTTACTTCAGTGGCGCTGATGATGCTTTATGAGCAAGGCCTATTTAAGCTGGATGATCCGTTAGCTAAATTCATGCCAGATTTTGCCGACATGCAAGTACTCAAAGCTGCCGCGAGTTCACCAGACGATGTCGCCCCAGCGAAAAACCCTATCCTGATAAAGCATATCCTAAGTCATAGTGCGGGCCTGAGTTATGGCTTTATTGAGCCGGACTCGGTCATTGATCAGGCCTACAACAAGGCGGTTAACGTCCTGAGTGATTTCAGTCCGGACCTAGAAGAATTTTGCGCAGACATTGCAAAACTGCCACTGGCTTATGAGCCTGGCACCAGCTGGCGTTATTCTGTGGCGACCGATGTTTGTGCCCGTTTGGTAGAAGTTTTATCCGGACAGAAGTTTGATGAGTTTTTGCGCGACAAAATATTTACGCCGTTAGCAATGGTAGATACCGATTTTTGGGTGCCGCCCGAAAAAGCTGCTCGGTTCACTACCATGTATTCACCAACAGATATATTTAAGCCCATGGCGTCTGGGTTGGTTAAAGCCGACGATCCTATTGCGGGCCAGTACAACCAGCCACGTAATTGGTTAAGTGGCGGTGGCGGCCTCGTTTCTACGGTCTCCGACTATGTTGCGTTTTTGCAGATGATCATTAGCGGCGGTGAATGGAACGGACAGCGAATTCTAAAAGCAGAAACGCTAAGTCTGATGAGGACCAATCAATTAGCTGAAGGGGTCAGTGTTGCATTCCCGATGTGGGCTATGCCGGGCACTGTTTTTGGTCTTGGCTTTGCCCTCAAAGAAAATTTGCAAGAAGGCGACCCGATTGGTGCGCAAGGTGAGTATCACTGGGGCGGCATGGCCGGCACGCATAGCTGGATGGCGCCTGAAGCAGACCTTACTGGCTTTTGCTTGACCCAGCGCATGCCAGGGTTTTGGCACCCATTCAGTCACGAGTTTAAAGCTCACGCCTATGCTATAGCTGGCACAAAATAGACGAATAATAGAAGACTAATAGACGACCAGAGAGAGAAAATATGTCACAAGATCCGTCCGATGAGACACCAGACCAAGCCGCGCAAGGCAATGATTTAGATACAGGACCGGCAAAAAAATCTTCAAGTCTAGTTTTTAAACTGGCTACTTGGGGCTTAACGCTACTGTGTTTTTATTTGGTGTTTTCGCGCACTGAAGCAACAGCGGCTCGTGAAGGTTTGACCGTAATGGAGTATTTATTACGCTTCTTCGCTGATGCCGACTGGGTTCTGTGGTTATCTCTAATGATTCCCTATTCGGTATTTTTCTTCCTTGTAGACTCTCATGCCAGTTGGCGTGCAATTCGCTGGTTTAACGCAGAAAACCTGAAACTTAAAGACGTTTTACCCATTCGTGCTAGCGCCTACATTTTGTCGTTAGTGAATGAACAAGTAGGTAAAGGAGCAATGTCTCTTTATCTGGCGAAGCGCCATAGCGTTCCCGGATGGCAGGCGCTGTCGACTATGATTTTGTTAGGGCTAGTAGAGATTTATCAGTTACTTATATTCTCTGCTATCGGTGTGGGCCTTTATTACGGTTTGGTTCAGGACGCATCTACGCAAATCCGCTTGGATCTTATTTTGCCAACAGTGTTTGCAGTGGCCGCCCTTTACCTGCCAATACACATTCTTTTCTTCCGCGGCTACTTAGGCATATTTGAAAAGGTTCGGCAGGTACAGATTTTCAAAGCGTTCCGCGAAGCGAGCCCTAAGCACTACCTATTGTTACTTTTATGCAAAGCGCCAAACCTGATTTGTGCAGTACTCATTTATACCGTTGCCTTGTCCTTGTTCAATGTAGACGTAGGCTTTGGTCAGATGCTGGCGTTTCTGCCCGTGATCTTTGTCGCTGCTGCCATGCCTCTGCCCTTCCACGCAGGTGCATTGTTACTTTGGACGGTATTGTTTCCGGACTATCCCGAAGTAGGTGTTTTTAGCCTGATTATGCACACGTTCTTTGTGTTGTTTAACGCAGGTATTGGTGTGTTATTTCTGCCTAAAGCTAACGCTGAGTTATTTGCCAGCAAGGAATAACTTAGCCGTGTTGGTAGAAGCTAGGAGGTGGCAGAAGGTGGTTAGGCGTCTAGCCTAACCAAGCTGTAGAGGCGATCGCCCATTGAAAGCAGCGACGTTGCGACAAGTGCCCAAGCCGCCCAGATCAATGCCGGGTTGAGCATTTGTAGGGTTAAGCATTGGCAGCCCACGCAAATGCATATCAATACAAAGTAGGCAATGCCGTTATATCTTCCAAGCTTACTGCTGCGCAGAACCTGCCCGCTCAACGCCTTGGAATCTAGGGTGTACTGCGCGAAAGCGAGCAAAATTAAAACCCACAAAAATCCGTTTATGAGTCCAAGCTGCGCTAATGCCCATGCTGCGGCACTGACAAAGATTGCATCGGTGGCGTGATCGAACAGCCCGCCAAATGCGGTTGCTTGATTCATTTTGCGGGCGATTTTGCCATCGAAGATATCACTCAGAATGGCAATGGCCAGCGCTAGCGCCGCTAGCCACCAGTCTTCACTGAGAATTAGCCAAACTAGATATGGGGCAATGAGAAACCGCGAAAACGTTAATAGATTGGCCCATGATCGCAACATAGATTTTACCGCTATTGGGCTGGAACTAAGCGGTAGAGTGCACCCTCTGTTTTAAAGTCAGGGTCTGGATCGAAATCGTATTTTGCAACGAAAGCCTGTCTGATTTTTTCAAACTCGACGCCCTCTACTGCCACGCGCTGTGCGCGAGCCGCGTAAAGTTTGCCGTCTACGTCCAAACGGACCTCGGGGTTCTGGTCAATATTCTGGGCCCAACGATTGCTGTATTTACCTGCAGCGACATAGAAATTTTGCTGGTCTCCCACACCCCAGATGGTCACTGAGTAGGGCTTTGCAGGGTTGGTTTCTAACAAAACATTTTCACAGTCTTCCGCAATAGACCAATCTGTTGGCCAAGGCATAACTTCGCCTTCTAGGCTGCCTCCGGCAATAGGGCCAATGGGCGAACCACATGCGCTGAGAAAAAGGGTGCACAATAGCGCCATGACCCCGTTTGGGTAATTGCGCATTTTGGCTGGCTCGCTGTAAGGTGTTGCAGCGGTTTGGCTGTTCATACTTGAAATTGCATTAAGGTTTAGAAAAAGCATGGTCTCAGAAGTATTAGGTAAATGGTTGATAACAGGCGCCAATGGTAACTTAGGCCGGCGTCTAATTGTGCATTTGTTGCAGTCTACTAGGGACAACATTGTGGCGGTAGTGCGTAGTGAAAGTGCATTGCAAACGCTGCAGCGGCTAACATCCCCTGAAGGAGAGTTGTCTGAGGCGGATAGTGCGCGATTGTCTTTGGTGGTGGCGGATTACACCAACGTTGCGCAACTCCAAGCTGCGGCTCAAGGGTGTGATAGAGCCGTGCACCTAGTTGGTATTTTGAAAGCAACTGCCTTTGCCACATATCAGGCGGCCCACGAAGACAGCTGTGCCGCGTTAGTCGAAGCGCTGGCGGCTACTAGCGTAAAACATATTACTTACCTTTCCATTGTCGGCTCTAAACCCGATGCAGCAAATGCTTGTTTGGCATCAAAAGGACAAGCTGAAGCCATACTTGCTGCTGGTGGTCCTAGTGCCTGCACACTGCGCGTGCCTATGGTGTTAGGCGAGGGCGATTATGCAAGCGGTGCACTGAGGCGTCGGGCGTTAGGTAAGAACGGCTTTGTTTTTCGCGGTGATAGCCTAGAGCAGCCCATTTACGCTGGAGATGTGGTTACTGCCATATGTGCGGCGTCAACGCAGCAGTTAGAGGGTGGGTATGACCTTGGCGGTCCCGAATGCCTTACCCGTAAGCAGCTTTATCAACGTGGCGCAGATCTCTTTGCGAACACCCCAATATTTGTCTCACTGCCAATCGGTCTGGGCTATCTGGTGGCAGGCGCGTTGGAGCAATTTCTCGGTAACCCGCCCATTACCACCGCCATGTTGGGTGTCCTTGACCATGACGACAACATTGACCCAACGCCGACCATGAAGCTATTGGGTATGGAGCAATTGACCTCGTTGAACGCCATGCTAAAAGCGGTATTGGTTGCTCGCTAACACCGCTAGAAAATATCGCGGCGCGTAGTGAGCGCTTTTTCCCAAGGTTGCTTCGCGTCACTTGAGCCTCTTCTTAGCCTTTTAGTTTCTTCGCCAAAAACGCTAGGCTGGTGTCCAATCTGTGGTCTACCCCTGAGTGGGTGCCATTGAATTCCTCGTAGCGATGTTCTACCCCGGCGTCCTGCAAAACTTCGCAGAGCTGGCGGCTGCCATAGTGAATGTGAAATTGATCGCGCCAGCCGCAGTCGATAAAAATAGCCTTAAGAGACTTTAAGTTCTTCTTCTGCCGCGAATTCATGTGAATGGGATCGTGGCGAAGCCAGTTGCGCCAGCGAGTTTGCAAAAACTTGCCGTTTTCAAGGTCGAAGGGTAGGCCAAACCCATTGGGCAAGGTTGGATCAGTGTCATAGCTTGCAGCCATGGCCACCAACATCAACGCCATTATGTCCTTGCCCGCCAATGGGTCGTGTCCGTTCGGATTGCGCGACCAAATGTCTTCAAGAAAGCGTTTAATCCGGCCGTCATCTTGGCCAGGGTGGGCTTGGCCAGAGACGCTTTTACGTAGACCTTCTTTGAGCTGAGGTTTTGCGTACTTTTGTAAATGGGTGAGTACTTCAGGCCACTCGGCTTTGTAGACGAAATCAAAATAGGCATCACCAGAATGATTGGCGATACCGCCCCAATATTGTGGGTAGTCCATAGCCATTCGCAGTGCACCGTAGCCGCCAGATGATTTGCCGAAACAACCGCGATGCTCTCTTGAGGCCAGAGTTCGGAGTTGGTCGTCTACAAACGGAATAAGTTCCAAGTTCAGATAGTCTGCATACTGCCCTATGGCGCTGGAGTTGATGTACTGGTTGCCGCCTAAACACGTGAAGCAATCTGGGAAAACTACAATTACTGGGGGCATGGCTTTATTAGTGATAAGCCGGTCTAGTTTCTGTGGTAGGTTTTCATCGAAATTACGCCAGTTCAAATGCCCAAGCCCGCTGCCAGTAAAGCCGGCTAAGTCGAACAGCACAGGGAAGCGCTTTTGTGGTTGGTTGTCATAGGCAGCGGGCAAATAAACATTCACAGGGCGTTCGAATGGATCACCTAAGGGGTTATCTTTGAGCACCGTTGAGGTGTGGTCTAGTGTGACAATTCGGCCCTTGCTAGAGTGCTTTTTGTCCTGCTTTTGGGCAGAGTGGGTTGGGCGTTCTGCTGTGCGTTTGCTCTGACTCATGATGTTGAGCATTCCTTGTTAGTTAATAAAACCTAGCTTACCAGCACTATCTAGCGTTATGTCCATTTCGCGGCTTGCTATGTGCGATCGATTTTTCCAACCTGATAAGGTTTTGGCGTTATTATTGCGCATCACTTTGCATGCATAGATACCTTGCCCAGCGAGTTGTCTGTGTGTTGAGCGTTGTTTAAATGAAGGGTTATTGAGACACATTAGGAGTAGTTATGAAGTTTCTAAAAACTGCGGTTTTGGCAGGGTTAGTTATAGCTAGCGGGCAAATTGTTAGTGCGGTTGCGCAAACAAATCTCGGTGATGCGGCAGCAGGCAAGTCTATGTATCCGTTATGTACTTCGTGTCATGGCGTTAATGGCAGTGGTAGCCAAGCCATGGGCGCGCCTAAAATTTCTGGGCAATTGGCCTTCTATACCCTTAAGCAATTGCAGCACTTTCAAAATGGCGCCCGTGGAACAGTGGCTGGCGACATGAAAGGTATGCAAATGGCTGCCATGTCTAAAGGACCACGACTAAAGTCTCCGGAAGCATTGGCAAATTTGGTTGCTTATGTTTCTTCGCTGCCGGATGAAGCGATCACGCCGACTATTCAAGGAGATGCGAGCAAAGGTAGGTCCGCTTATGCCGTTTGCGCTGCTTGTCATGGTGTTCAAGGGGAAGGCAATGAAGCAATGGCCGCGCCGCGTTTAACAGGACAAAGTGATTGGTACTTAGTTGCGCAACTGAAAAAGTTTAAGCAAGGCCAGCGTGGTTATCACAACGTAGACCATGGCGGCCGCCAAATGCGCGCTATGACAGCGACATTGACCACAAATGAGTCGATGAATGACGTAGTCGCTTACATCAATAGCCTTAACTAAAGATACTTATGACCGGTCGTCTGACAATTAATCTGAATGCCCTAGCGCATAACTATGCGCAATTTCATGGTGGCAGTCCGGCTCAGTTTGCGACAGTGGTCAAGGCAGACAGTTATGGATTGGGCGTTGAAGTGGTTGCAAAAAAACTCTGGGACGAAGGCTGCCGGGAGTTTTTTGTTGCCTTTACCAGTGAAGGTAAGGCGCTGCGCAGAGTGTTAGGTGAGGCAAAAATATATGTGCTGGCTGGCGTCAGCCCAAAGAGCGAAGAAACCATTCAAGCGCTGCTTGCCGCCAGACTAATCCCTGTTCTCAATACCCTAGAGCAGTGTCGCTATTGGGCAAATACGCAAGCGCCTGCGGCTTTGCATGTTGATACCGGTATGTCCCGGTTAGGTATGGCGGTAGACAGTGTTGCTCAAGACATAAGCGGGCTTAATCTGAATATAGATTTGCTTGTTAGCCATTTTGCGCGTGCAGATGAGTTTGAGCATAGTTTTAATGCCCTGCAATCCCAGCGTCTAAAAGCCACTTACAGTGCTTTAAGAGAGCGCCATCCCATGCTTCGTTTAAGTCTGGCTAATTCAGCGGGGTCTCTGACTTTGCAAGCGAACCAAGCATTAAAGATTCAGACTGACGGGCTCAATCATTTAGACCGGGTGGGTATTGGCCTTTACGGCGGTAATCCATTTTCCTCAGCCGCAGCAGAGCTCAATGCGGGTTTGAAACCCGTAGTCAGTCTGTATGGCCAAGTACTTCAGGTTCGACAGGTGGCAGCAGGCACGCCGGTCGGTTACGGCAGTACCCACATCATGACAAAGGCCAGCCGTTTAGCGGTACTGGATGTGGGCTATGCAGATGGCCTACCGAGGCTTTTATCCAACAACGGGCGGGCTTATTTTGCCGGTGAATATTGCCCTATCGTCGGCCGCATTAGTATGGATGCGACTATCGTAGATGTGGGTGACCTTGAGGTGGCCGAAGGCGACTGGTTCGAGCTGATGGGCGCGCAGATATCAGTAGATGAAGTAGCAAGCCAAGCGCAAACGATTACTTTCGAAATCCTTACTGGCCTAAGTCGACGGTTGACCAAAGTCTATATTGAGGACTAAATTCCGATAGACCCAATCGCGGCTGAGTCATGGGGGTGACGTAGGTGCGTGATGTTTTCTGCAAGAGCGCTCAAGGGCTCGCGTCTAAAAACGGCTGAATAAACATCAAGCGAAAATGCATGAGACAAATTGTTAGATAAAGAGTTAGGTAAAGATCAAGGTAAAGAGGGGTGGGATATGACAGCAGCAATCAATAAAAACGGTCTTCTGGCGGGTAAAGTAGCAGTTATCACTGGCGCCAGTAGAGGTATTGGTGACGCCATAGCGCGCCGCTTTGCTATGGAAGGCGCAAAAGTTGTGGTGTCTGCCCGTACGGTGGAAAGCGGCGAACACTTCCTGCCTGGCAGCATTAATCAAACTGTTAGTGAAATAAAAGCCGCCGGTGGTGAAGCCCTGGCGGTGAAAGCTGATTTGGCGATCGCGGAAGATCGAGCCAATTTGGTTGCCGCTACTATGGACGCTTACGGCGCCATAGATATTCTGATCAACAATGCCGCAATCACCTATTTCATTCCCGTAGTAGATTTTCCCGAAAAACGCTTTCGCCTGATGATGGATGTACAAGTTTGGGCGCCATTTGAGCTTGCCCAATTGGTTGCACCGCAAATGCAGGAGCGCGGTTCGGGTTGGATCCTGAATATTTCATCTCATGCAGCACTGCATCCTGACAAAAAATTATCGGGACGCGGTAGCACTGTGTATGGCATGTGCAAAGCCGCCTTAGAAAGATTTACTACCGGCTTAGCTTCAGAGCTTTATGACTATGGTGTGGGCGTTAATGTGATTTCCCCCGGGTTAGTCGCCACGCCAGGTGTTATTCATCACAAGCTGATCACCGAGGAAAGCAAGGACCGAGTGACTCCGGTAGAGCATATGGCAGAAGCTTGCCTGCGACTGTGTAATGGCGATCCCAAAGAGCTTACCGGGCGCATAGACTATGCAGATGCGGTTATTGAGGAGTTTAACTTAGATCCGCTTGATCTGATCTAACGAAATAATTCTATTACTTCGTGTAAACCAAATATATAGAAAGTTGAGATACTGATATGCAACCAACAAAACAGTCCGGCTTGGCCCTACATAATGAATTTTCCGCAGATTCCATAGAAGCAAAAGACCTTCAACATATGCTGCATCCCTCCACCAATTTAAAGCAGCACGGGGAACTAGGTCCCAAAGTCCACGAGCGCGCCGAGGGTGTGTATATTTGGGACAATCAGGGCAACCAGTATTTGGAAGGTATGGCTGGGCTTTGGTGTACGGCTATAGGTTATGGCAATGAAGAACTGGCGGACGTTGCTGCACAACAAATGCGCAAGTTGAGCTACTCCCAACTCTTTGCTGGCCGAACTAATGAACCCTCTGTGTTACTGGCAGAAAAGCTCAAATCCATGGTGCCCTTCGACGCGGGTAGAGTGTTTTTTGGTTCATCTGGTAGCGATGCCAACGATACCCAGATGAAACTTATTTGGTATTACAACAACGCTATTGGGCGACCACAGAAGAAAAAAATCATTAGTCGCAAGCGCGGCTATCATGGCGTCACAGTGGCCAGCGGTTCTTTAACTGGCTTGCCTGCGTTTCACAACGCATTTGATCTGCCGATTGCGGGGGTGCTGCACACCACCAGCCCCCATTACTATAGCGAAGGTCGTGATGGCGAAAGCGAGGCGGCATTTGTTGACCGAGTGACTAACGACCTAGAGCAGATGATTTTGCATGAGGGACCAGAAACTGTAGCGGCTTTTATAGCGGAGCCGATATTAGGCGCCGGTGGTGTCATTGTGCCGCCAGAAAACTATTATCAAAAAATCCAGGCGGTGTTAGAAAAGTACGACATTTTCTTTATCGACGATGAGGTTATTTGCGGTTTTGGTCGCACGGGTAGTGCATTTGGTGCTGAGACTTTTGGCATTAAACCTACAACAATGAGTGTTGCTAAAGCGCTTTCTTCGGCCTATTTACCGATCAGTGCAGTGCTTATTCCAGAGTTTATGTATGAAGCGTTCGCCGCCAAATCTGATGAGCTTGGCAACTTTGGGCATGGCTTTACCTATTCAGGACATCCAGTTTGCGCGGCTGTTGCTCTGCGTAATTTGGAAATTATGCAAGAAACCAACTTGTTCGAGCACGCCAAAAAAATGGGTGAAATATTTCAGGCGCGGCTGCGGCAATTTGTTGGTCAGCCGTTAGTGGGTGAAGTTCGAGGCGCGGGGCTAATTGCCGCCGTTGAGTTAGTTAAACAAACTCAGCCGCGTGTGCCGTTTCAACCATCTGACGGTGTGGGCGCATTCTGTTCCGCAGCCTGTCAGGACGCGGGCGTTATTTTGCGTAACCTTGGTGATTCCGTCGCATTTTGCCCACCGTTGATTATCTCCGAAGACCAAGTGCATGAAATGGTCGATAAATTTGCGGTTGGCCTTGCTAAGACACAATTTTGGGCAAAGCAAAGTGGATTTACTTAGCGGCTAGAATTTGGCCGCGATTAACTTTTAGTTTGGTGTGCTCACAAGAGGAGAGACTTTGTGAAATCTAGCTCAAGCGTTTTGCGCGGAGTGACCCTCTTTTCTAGGGTGCAAGGTGTGCTTGTTCTATCTGCATTTGTTCTCTCTATATTTTTCCAATCTATATTTGTTCAGGTGCATGCGGCGGACTGCGAAGAAGCCCAGGCAGATCTAGCCGGTGCGTTCCCTCCGTTTTGGGGCATTGACGAGCACAGTACTCGGTATGTGCCGGCTGAACACACCAGCATTAATGCAACAAATGTTCACCAACTAAAACTGAAATGGGCCTATGGGCTTGAGACCAGTTCTCCCCGCTCTTATCCACTGGTAACTAAAGACACGATCTTTTTTGGTGACAGCGGTGCAGGATTGCTGGCTTTGGATCGTGAGACTGGATGCGTTAGATGGCGGCACGAAGATAGTGAAGCTGATGTTGCCAGTGCAATTTTGAGCAGAGTCACCGAGTCAGGTTTGACTTTGTATCTCACCAGTCGTCGCGAAGGGGTTTTTGCTGTTGATGCCGCAACCGGCAAAACCTTGTGGCAGGCGACCATTAGTGAGGAGCCTGTACCCCTTTACTCAGGTACGCCGCTATTAGCCGATGGAAAAATTTTCGTACCTATTTCCAGTGAGGAAATAGGCCTCAGCCTGAATCCATTTTATGGCTGCTGTACCACCAGTGGCGGCATGGCTGCATTTGACGCCACCACCGGCGAGCAGCTTTGGTATCTCCCTACTATTGAAGAGCCGGCCCGGGTGATTGGCAGACATTTTTTCTTTGTTGAAGAGTGGGGGCCCAGTGGTGTGCCGGTATGGAGTGCGCCTACTTTTGATGCCGAGACTGGGTTGTTGTTTTATGGCACGGGGGAAAACTATACAGAGCCTGCTACGCTAACAAGTGATGCCATTTTTGCTGTGGACGCCGCAACCGGCGAGCGCCGTTGGGTTAAACAATTTACCGCAGGGGATACCTTCAATATGGGTTGCGTGATTGGTGGGCCTAACTGCCCAGATTCCCCCGGCCCAGATTTAGACTTTGGTGCGCCGCCAGTTATTGCAAACAACGGTCTTGGTGAAAAGGTTTTATATGCGGGTCAAAAATCTGGGCATGTACATGCCATGAACCCAATCACAGGCGAAGTACTCTGGAGTAAACATTTGAGTCGTGGCGGCTATCTAGGCGGTATTCATTGGGGTATTGCCGCAGATGAGCAGGCGGGCCTCTTGTACGTACCCATTAGTGATTTTCCCAGTGGCGGTCACTCTGATCTGCCCGCAGCGCCTGGCATGTTTGCACTGAATTTATTGGATGGCACCATCCGCTGGAAAAACCTTCAGGACACCGAGTCAGTGGATGGCTTTTGGCCTGGTCTGTCAGCGGGCATTGTCGCGGCCCAAGGGCTGGTGGTTGCAGGGGATTTGGCAGGAGGTATTGCGGCGTACAGTGCACAAGACGGATCGGTGCTTTGGCAGTTTGATACAGCGCAAACCTTTACAACGGTCAACGGTGTTTCGGCTACCGGTGCGAGTATTGATTCCCACGGTCCATTGCTTGTTGATGATTTGCTTATAGTCGCATCCGGCTATGGCGGAGTAAGCATGCAGCCAGGCAATGCTCTGTTAATTTTTCAGCTGGTTGAAGAGAACGTTGATGCCACTCACGCCTCCAATTCGAGAGGTCAAGTCAGTGAATGAGTTAACTCAGTCCAGCGTAAAGATGTGGCGCAGGGCCCTTGCTGGCGCGATAGATTTTTTCCTGGTGCCTGCTTTCGCGCTGTTATTGATGTTGGTAACAGGCGTTTTAGAAAGCGCTGAAGCTTATTCGAGGGGGTTCCCCTATTTCAGAGTGTTCTTCCTCGGCGTTGCCAGTTACCTAATGCTCAATGGGTGGCTGTTGTGGCAGCGGGGGCAGACATTGGGCAAGTATTGGCTAAAGCTGAAAATTGTTAACAGCCAAGATGGTAAAAAAGTCGCTTTATGGAAACTGATTTGCCTCAGAGCTGTGTTTTTTGGCCTGCCTCATGTAGCTCTGATAGGCTTTTGGTATTTGGTGCTAATAGATTGGTTTTTTCTATTTGGCAAAGACCGGCGTTGTTTGCATGACCTGGTTGCAGGCACCCTTGTTGCGCCGGTAACTGAGCTAAAACCGGTGCGGCCCGCAGATTAATCCTCTATCAATTGTGAGTATTCTGACCGGTCGCTAATACTTGTGCCCAAATCGTTGAGCAAGCCGTCTTCAATGGCATAGATCCAACCGTGAACACTGAGTGGTTGATCCGCTTTCCAAGCCTCTTGCACTGCATCCATTTTGCACACGCTGGTCATTTGGTGCGCTACGTTGATCTCACACAGCTTGGTTAAGGCTTGTTCTGGTGTGAGGCTTTGTAAGCGTTCCTTATGGTTATTCCACAGCGCCCTAACCCCAGTCAGCCATTGGTGCACATTGCCCTCAGCATTACCTTCCATGGCTGCTTTCACGCCACCACACTGATAGTGACCGCAAACAATGATATGACGTACTTTTAATACCTTGACTGCATATTCGATAACGCTGACGCAGTTAAGGTCAGTATGCATAACAACATTACCCACATTGCGATGAACGAAAACCTCGCCCGGCAATAATCCGCTGATTTGGTTGGCTGGCACGCGGCTGTCGGAACACCCTATCCATAGATATTCTGGTTGTTGCTGTTGCGCTAGCCGAGTGAAAAATTCAGGGTCTTCCTCTGATACGCGCCTTGCCCAAGCTTTGTTGTTATTCAGCAAACTTTCCAAATTACCAGCCATACAAACTCTCTTCACTCAACATGCAAATTTCGTTTCGTATTGTAGAGCTAAAGGACATGTGGCGCAGGATTTTTGCTAACGTGATAGGCCGTTTGATTGGCACAAATGATTGGCACAAATGATTGGCGCAAAGTGTGTAAAAGACGACTAACAGGCAAGTAAAAGGCGGAAGAAAAACTTTGTCTTTGTCGAAGCTATTATCCAAAGCTAATTTGGGTCAACTAGAGCCAAGGGGGCAGGGATTACGCTATTATCTTAATCTAATTAGAGGGGGTTTTATTCATGAGTACATTGCCTGATTTTGACTTTGGTTTTGGTGAAACAGTACAACAGCTGCGTGACAGCGTTGCGCATTTTTGCGCCAAAGAATTGGCCCCCCGCGCGGCTCAGATAGACAAAGATAACGAATTCCCCCGAGATCTTTGGACCAAGCTTGGCGATCTTGGTGTACATGGCATGACTGTAGATGCGGCTTATGGCGGTGTTGATATGGGTTACTTAGCGCATACAGTCGTTATGGAGGAAATCAGCAGGGCCTCGGCCTCGGTGGGGCTTTCTTACGGCGCCCACTCAAACCTTTGTGTAAATCAGATTTCGCGCTTTGGCAGCGAGGTACAAAAAAACGCCTATTTGCCAAAATTAGTTTCAGGGGAGTTCCTCGGCGCACTAGCCATGAGCGAGCACCTGTCTCTTATACACATCTGACGCTGCCGACGAATAGAGAGGGGTAGATCTCG
>CAJXUL010000002.1 GCA_913060615.1 uncultured Gammaproteobacteria bacterium
ATCTACACCTCTCTATTCGTCGGCAGCGTCAGATGTGTATAAGAGACAGCATCAGAAAAATCTAGGCTGATACGTTTTGCTAGGGCAGATACATTCAATAAACTGACTAACCGCAAACCACCTTGCCCCGCCGCCACATCCAAAAATCGGCCCTCTTTCGCCAAGATAGACACGCCGCCCTCTCCATCAACAACATTAAAGTTAGCGGGGGAGCCAGGCCAGGAAATATTTCCTGAAAGTCGCGCAAAAACGGTTTCCATGACAGGGACGTAGCCCCAAGCCGGAAGCGTCGTCAGCAAATTATCCAAATCGGCAGATCCAGAAAAAGAGGACCTACCGTTGTCTAAGTCCCAGAAGGCGACACTGTCTTTTATGTGCACCCCTTTTACGTCTATAGATCCAATATTGAAGCGAACACCAGTCTCTTCCGGTCTAACGTTGAAATCCCACGCGCCAAAAGATTTGTCAGCAACGCGCAATGAACCTACACGCACATTTGCCTTAGGCAGCGTTCTGCCCACCTCCTCGGACATCGGGTCAACCAACGTAACGCCATCTGCGGCCAACTGATTGTTTTCCGGAAGTTGCAAAAAGGAAAGATCTAGATCAATCAGTTCTAAATCTGTTAGGTCGATACGACCGATAATAGCATCCGCTTTTAAATCAAAAACTAGTTCATCGGCTCTGCGCGAACCGTTTAGATTAACGCCGTCAAAAACAAATTCTCCAATAATCAATTCAGCCACGTCAAGGTCTTCAATCAACCAATCGAAAGGTAAAACTATAGCCGCCTCGCCGCCCTGAGAAACCCAATCAGCTATGTTTAAGCGAGGCATTTGGCCAACAATTTTTAGCCCCGCAGGCTCAAAGCCAGATACCGGAGCAACTGAGGAAATACCAATTGCACCAAAAATTTCGCCACTTAAAGGGTTACCAACTTCTTCTGGACTTGTCTGCAGCCACCCTTGAGTGCTTTTATACTGCCAGCCTATATGTTGACCTTCGGGCAGAAACTTTACAACAAATTCACTCAGCTCCGCGGCATCTAACTCCTTGCCAAATTCCGCAGGCAAATTCACGCTCATGCCTACAAGGTCGGTTTGCACGACCAAATTGGAAACTTCACCTCGCATAGATAAATTCAAGCGAGAAGAAAATTCAGCCTCACCCTGCAATACCGTGGGTGCGTCAACGCTAAGTAGTTGTAGCGCCTTTTCGGCATTGACCCGCCCATCAATATCAATGTGCAACCATTCCTCGTCACTACTTGAAGCGATCACAGAAGGGCGATCAAACATTGAAGCATTCAATTGCCCGTGAAAGTGGTGTGGAAGAGTGAAGCTAGCAGGACCGCTGATATCTGCGACAGCCAATCTATAGCCCGGCAAATCTAAAGAGAGATCGGATATTTGCAAACTTACATTCGCCACCAAATCCTTCGCCGACAGATTAGGTATTGGGTTTAGGTCGACAGCTTTACTGATATTTGGAGCAGCACCTTGAACCAACGGCACTTCCAAGTGAGCAACCATAGCAATTTCACCCTCGCCTATTGCCCGCCAATCGTCTTCAATAAAGCCCATTATTTCTTTCAGGGGAGAAGCACGGATAAAATCTAACGCTACCTGCCCCGTCGGCGTTGCAGAAAAATCTACCGAAATAATACCCATCTTATCGATATGAGCTTTCGCTTGGGTAAATTCGATTCCAAAGGATTCACCTTCAAGATCTTCTACAACAGTTTCTAACCCAAGAACTCGGAGGCGTCCTTGAGCTTTCGAAATGTCCGGCCAGCCCTGTAAATAGTTCACTTGAACAGAATGAAAATCAGCGGATAACTCAAAACGCCGGTCGAACTTACGCTCAGGTTCAACATGAATTTGGCTTTGCAGAGCTATCTCGACATTGTCAAAGTGACCGTTCTTCGGCGCGGTTTTCAACCAGGTGTAAAGGCCTGTACTGAGTTTATAGGGCACATAACTTTGGGCGTGATCCAACTCAGCCGTGTCTACTTTCACCCTAACAACCACTCTTTGCTCGTACTTCTCTAAAGGTCTGCTGGTTGCAAAAGCCCCGGATATTGTAGTGTCACCCCTCTGGGCGACAATCTTCTCTCCGCGCAACGCAACATATCCAGGCCGAATAATGAGCGACAATTCGCCAACTGCGCTGTCCAATTGCCACGAGTCATAAAATAGATCTGGGAAAAGCATGGTCATATCCTGACCACGCACCGACATGCCAATATGTCCTGAATCGCCCCATATCTTAGCGTTTGCGTTACTTAGCGAGGGCACGCCTCGATAGCCTTGAAATTGACCTTTCGCCACCTCAGCGGCGTAACCAAACCCTAACTCAGAGTCGGCGAATAAATACAGGTCTTGTGCAGACCCTGATGCTTTGAGCGCATTAAGCCATTCCGACAATACGTGAGATGGATCCGCGGCTTCTATGAGAAATTCACTAATGGCACCGAGGTTCTGAGTTGCTGACCAAATTTCGAGGGCGGGCTTAGCTTTGGCTCCGCCAAAGGACCTACTGTTGGCCTCTAGGTCTAAGCGCAAAAGAAAATCAGATAACTCAATGGAGCTAGATGAATTGGATAATTCAATTTGCGACAGGGCGCCAACAAAGTGACGATCTAAACTCCGCAGCTGCAAAACGAAATCTACAACAATCTCATTAGACAGTAGCGTTGACTTGGATGCCACAATACGAACATTAGTCTGACCACTGGTTCTATTGCCCTTCAATGCGCTCAAGTAGCCATCACTCAGCGTTAGCAATAGCTCACTGTCTGTAACCAATCCGGCCGGGAGCGTCAAACTACCCCCAGCAAAATATTGCTCGGAATAAGTGTCAGGCACACTGGAGTCGAGCTCGTAAATATAACCAATTGTTAACGGTTGAGCAGCCGCCCTCGCCAACCCTACAACTATATGACCAAAGCGCTCATGACCGCGATTGGCTAAATCTAGACTTATAGAATAGGTTTGAGATTCAGCCCCACTAGGCGTCAGATATACATTTGCCGTGCCTAGTATGCGCTCACCCTTGGTAACGACTTTTTCTAGGTCAAACGGCAAGTCCACGTTACCTTGATTACGTAACCGCCAACCACTCGAAGTCTGATCTAGGTACAAGTCGAACTGATCCCACCTGAGCAACGCTGGGATCCATGTTGCCTGCACCAAGCTTTCAATGAAGGCAACTTCAAATTTTAGAGCTTCAATATGACCAGCACCAAATTCTAGCTTGGCAATTTCAATAACCGGATTGAGCCCTCGCCAAGACGCCGAAACACCGGAAACTTTCACATTCAACGGGGCAAGGGCCGAGTTTATGTCATCGGCAAAGTCAGAGGCGAAATTTACGCCGACTCTTCCCAAGCCCTGTACCACGGCAAGAATCAACACCAGCGTTGTACAAAGTATGAGCAGGGGGCGAAGCACAAATTTCTGCACTGACCTTCGCAAGCCTTGGGAATTTTGTGAGGGTAACGAGTTCAACCCCAATACCTTTGCATAGTAGCCAAGATAACGCCGACCCAAGTGATTGCTCGTAGCGTCATTATTTGGGGTTGGATGAGGTCTGTAATTTTAATGATCCAATTCACAGGGCAGAGTCGTCGGAAAATCGAATATCGAAATACCCAGAGACAATGGCCGGGTTAGGTTTAAATTTAATCACGCAATTGAGCGTTGCAGAAACTTGAGCCAAGAACTTTGCATCCTCATCTAAAAAGCGCCCAATAACTGCATCATGAGCTGTGACAATACATACCCTCGTACCTGCGCACTTTTCTTCGTTTAGTGCATGTCGAGCAAAAATTTCCCGCAGTATTTCCATGCACGTTGATTCGGCAGATACAATACTGCCCGTACCCGTACACTTATCACAGGGTACGCAAACCGTTTGCTCTAAGCTCTTGCGAGTTCGCTTTCGGCTCATTAGCACAAGCCCCAACTGAGAGAAGTCATCACAAAATGTTTTGCACGGATCTTTCTCTAAACCTAGCTTTAGTGCTGCCAAAACCTCTTGACGGTGTTTCGATTCAAGCATATCTATGAAGTCGATAACAATTATACCGCCCAAATTGCGCAACCGAAGCTGCCTAGGAATACTCATGGCAGCTTCCAAATTGGTTTTAAAAACCGTCTCTTCTAAATCTGCGCCGCTAACAAAACCGTTGGTGTTAACGTCAATACTAACAAGGGCCTCGGTCTGTTCAATAACCAAGGAACCACCGCTCGGCAAACTTACCGTAGGTTCAAGCGCTCGGGCAATTTCGCCCTCAACGGCATACCGCTCGAAAATCGGCACGTCATCCTGATAAGAGTACAAACGCGGCAAAAACTCCGGAGCATAGGTTTGCATGTACTCTCGTATGCGCAAAAACGTGGTTTGATCGTCTACGGCAATACGTTGGGTTGTTTTGCCCACTAAGTCACGAATCAAGCGATTTTGGATTGGCAACTCTGTATAAACTATATTCGGTGCCTTAATGTTTTTTGTATCGTATTGAATGGTGGACCAGATGCGTTGTAGCAATTCAAAGTCTTCAAGCAACACACGCTCATCTGCACCGTCGCTAATTGTTCGTGCGATAACGCCTGTTTGAGTTTTCTCCACCAACGGCCTGAGCCAGCGATAAAGGCGAATCCTCTCGTCATCGTTTTCAATCCGCTGAGATATTCCCACATGGTTCTTATAAGGCGTTAAAACCAAAAACTTTGCGGCAATTGCAATACGCGTAGTAAGGCGTGGCCCCTTTTTTCCCAGAGGATCCTTAACCACCTGAACAAGAATGGTTTGTCCATCATGCAAAAGGCTACGGATATTTGGTTTAGTTTTAGTAGGCGCAACATCACCTAAATCATCTGCGGCTATCATGAGGGAAGACTGAATATCTGCTGCGTGCAGAAACCCAGGGCGATCAAGGCCTATATCAACAAAAGCGGCCTGCATTCCAGGAACAATACGCACAACTTTACCAAGGTAGATATTGCCAGTAGCACTGTAGCCGCTGGAGCGTGCCATATGAATTTCTTGCAATGCTCCACTGACGATCAGTGCCACCCGAGTCTCGAAAGAATTGACGTTGATTAATAGCTCTTCAGACATTTGCGCGCATGGTCCATGTATCAATGTCAAAACTGCGCAGCAAATTTTCAGTTTCAAACACGGGCAATCCAACTATCGCTGTATAACTGCCCTCTATTTTGTCACAAAAGATCGCGCCAAGACCCTGAATAGCATAGCCACCGGCTTTGTCGTGAGGTTCACCTGATTGCCAGTAAGCTTGCGCTTCAGCAGGAGTAATTGAACGAAAAGAAACCTGACTGGTGACCACTACAGATTCGTTACGCACACCGTCATAGACTGCCACACCGGTCATTACTTGGTGGGTTTGTGCCGAGAGACTGCGCAACATCCAGATGCCTTCGTCAGCATTAGTTGGTTTACCCAGCAATTTGCCTTCATGCACAACTATCGTATCAGCGCCCAGTGAGATAAACCCATCAGTCCACCCGACCTTAGCCTTACTTAGAGCCAGTCGCGCAACATAGATATCAGGTGCTTCGCCTCGAATGGGCGTTTCATCAACTTCAGGATGACTGACCGAAAAATCCAGACCAATTTGCTTAAGTAATTCAGCTCGACGAGGAGAACTTGAGGAAAGCATAAGCTGCTTAGCCAAATAGTCGACCACTAGTTATTCCTTGCGCCTATGAACATCAATAAAAGTCGGCTTAGAAAAGGCCAAAAAAGCGCACTAATCATCGCAGTTGTCAGAGGCAAAATATCCCAAGGTTGATCCGCAACAAAATGCATAACAAAGGCTCGAAACACTTCTGCAAAAAAGACTATCAAAAAAATCATCATTGATTGTTGCACCATTGAATGCATCTGATGACGTTGATGGAATCGCCAAACGAAAAAGGTTATTGAAGCAAAAATAGCGCCATTAACTCCGAAGGGCTCATTTAGCAGAACATCTGCGAAGAGGCCAAAAATCCAACTAAAAATAATGCCACGACGATAGGTGGTTTGATCATCAGATTGCCGAGGAGAACCAAATAACAAGGCAAAGAGCAAGCCCTTCCGGTACGGCAGCTGCTGCGCCCAAAAAAAGCAAATGAGCAAAATCCATTGGGGGCGAATATAACTGAGCCAGGCAATAGGTTCGCCCGGCAGGCGTGCCACCGCCAGAACAAAACTCAGCAGTACACTCAGGGTTAACACTATGCCTAGGGCGGGAGAACTCATTGCGCAAAGGCCTGAGTCGAAGTGGATTTAACACCGCTCTCAACCGAAGCACTATTACCCTCAAGTTCAGGCATGATCACCAATACGTGACCAGTACTGTTTAGTTGAGCACTGGGCCTAACTTCCACTTGTGCGTAAGTTAAGCCGGACCCGTTGGATACAGCGCGCACTACCCCTAGAGGGTAACCGTCAGGAAACCGCCCACCGAAACCTGATGTTTCAATTAGATCACCAATTACGATGTCTGTAGATATTGACACATTTTCTAAGAGCAACGTTTCTTCTTCACCGGTGCCGCCTGCTATTAGTCGAGTACCCGTACGATTTATCCTGGCTGGAACTGCATGATCACGATCTATTAACAAAAGTACTCGACTCGAATACGAGCCGACGCTGACTACTTGTCCAAATAGGCCCTGGGCGTCTACCACCCCCAAACCGTCAACAATGCCATCAGCGCTGCCCTTGTCGATAATAACCTGATGAGTATAGGCGTTAGGCACCGAACCAATAATTTCTGCAATCACTGCATTACCCGGCAATTTTTTGCGCGAACCCAGTAACTCCCGCAATCGATCATTTTCCGACTTCAAAGCAGTATAACGTTGGACCTGCAGTGATTGCAGAGCCAACAATTTTTGCATCTGTACATTTTGTTCTTGCAATGATGATCGGTCAGAAGCCAAATCTTGGACATTATCCGTGGCTAAATAAGGCGCTTCAGCCAGATAATAAATAAGGGAGGCAGGGGTAGAGAGCGTCGCACGGGCTTGTTTCAAAGCCTGTTCAACTTTTACAGAAGTGGCATTTTGAGTATCGAAAGATTGTTTCCAAAAAGCGTCTAGATAAATTAGCACGAAAGACAACCCAAGCAGACTCAGCAGAATAAAGCCTGCACCTGACTGCTTCGCAAACAGAGTCTTAATTTTCGCTTTCCCTCATCTTACGGCTTAAGCAACTGCCTGCGCCTTTATCTAAGTAAGCACCACTGCACCCCGTCTAATCGAGGCCGCGGTTTACAAGGCACCATTTAATTCTTTGCCCGCTACCGCGAAGCATTTCAATATCCTGAACGTTACCAACTATGTGATAAGCGGCGCTGCTATAAAAACGTTAAGATGTTGAGAGCAAGTCCGCATTACCTGTTTCATCCATTAACTCTAAAGCCTTACCGCCGCCGCGGGCAACACAAGTCAGCGGGTCTTCGGCAATGATAACTGGGAGGCCAGTTTCTTCAGCAAGTAAAACATCCAGGTCTCTTAGCAACGCCCCGCCACCGGTCAGTACCATGCCTGTCTCTGCAATATCCGATGCCAGCTCTGGCGGACATTGCTCCAACGCCCCCTTTACTGCCTGAACAATCATAGACAAAGGCTCTTGCAGGGATTCTAAAATCTCATTGCTGTTCAGCGTAAAGCTGCGAGGAATACCTTCGGCCAAATTACGTCCACGCACATCAATCTCTCTAATGTCTTTTTGCGGATACGCTGCGCCCACTTCTTGTTTAATTCTTTCCGCAGTTGCTTCACCAATCAAACTACCTTGAGTGCGTCTAACAAATGAAACAATAGACTCATCAAAACGGTCGCCGCCTACGCGAACGGACTCAGAAAATACGACACCGTTCAGAGATATAATGGCGATCTCAGTGGTCCCACCACCAATGTCTACCACCATGGTGCCTACAGCTTCATGCACGGGTAAACCTGCACCTATTGCTGCGGCCATAGGCTCTTCCACTAAACGCACATCCCGCGCACCTGCAGAGAGAGCACTCTCACGAATTGCCCGTCGCTCCACTTCCGTAGATTTACACGGCACACAAATCAGCACTCTGGGGCTAGGTCGAATCCACGAATTTTCATGAACTTTGGTAATAAAATACTTGAGCATTTTTTCCGTCACCAGGAAGTCAGCAATAACACCGTCTTTCAACGGGCGGATTGCGGTGATGTTTCCCGGCGTTCTACCCAACATGCGTTTTGCATCTATGCCTACAGCAGCAACGCTTTTTTGGTTGCCACTAATACGCAAAGCAACGACAGATGGTTCGTTTAGTACAATGCCCTGATCGCGCACATAAATCAGGGTATTCGCGGTGCCTAAATCAATAGACAAATCGCGGGAAAATAGACCACGGAAATTCTTCAGCATTACGGCCTCAAGCAAGAGATAGATACTCGACCATGATAGGCATTACTAGGCACAAAAGCACGGAATCGCTGAACAAATAGCGGGTTATTTTACGATCAAAAATGCCGCCCTAGAAAGGCTGAGAGCGGCCGACATGCCAACTTTGCGCAAAAGCTCGCAAAACATCACTGAAAAAAAGTTTTACCCGCAGCCTGTGCGGATCATTCGCCTACGAAACGGAGGCCAAATTGGCATAAATTTGTGCTCAAGCGAGGCTCTGATCGGTAAATAATTCGGCATTAAGGCATTGGTGATAACAACAATTCAGCATTTTTCTAGGTCCTGGTTTACACTAGGGTTTGTTCCAATAATGACTCTCGCAACCCGTAGTGAATGAATCGCATATGACCGATCAAAACAACGCAGAAATAAACATAACGCACCTTGCACGCTTAGGCAGGCTGGCGATACCCAAGTTAAGTCATGCAAGCACCGAGCAAGAATTAGAAAATATCATTGCCATGATTGATGCAATGCAGAGCGTGAATACAGATGGCGTAGAACCACTCTCGCACCCATTAGATTCTGAACAGCTATTGCGCGCCGATGTGGTTTCAGAGCCTGATTCGAGAACAGCCTTTCAAAGCAATGCCCCAAAAACTGAAGACGGCTACTATTTAGTGCCTCGGGTGGTAGATTAAATCGTGACATTAGAAAAATTTACGTCGTTAAGAGACATGAGCGCAGGATTAGAAGCCGGCGAATATACCAGTGTAGAACTTACCAACGCTCACTTAGACGATATTGAGCTAAGAAATTCAGCGAGCAATAGCTTTATTACGATTGCCCGCGAACACGCATTAAAGCAGGCCAAAGCTGCGGATGCGCAAAGAGCCAACGGCAACCCCACACCACTCACGGGCATTCCAATAGCGCACAAAGATATTTTTTGTACCGAAGGTCTTTTGACCACCTGCGGATCGAAAATGCTGAGTAATTTTCACGCGCCTTACAATTCAACCATGGTCGAGCGGCTCAATGCCGCGGGCATTGTCACTGTTGGTAAGACCAATATGGATGAGTTCGCTATGGGCTCTTCCAATGAGAACAGCTTTTTTGGCCCAGTCACCAATCCATGGGATAGATCTCGGGTACCCGGTGGATCGTCCGGCGGTTCCGCATCTGCCGTGGCCGATGGACTGGTTGCTTGTGCGACAGGCACAGACACAGGCGGATCTATTCGCCAACCAGCTGCGTTTTGCGGCATAACTGGTTTAAAACCAACCTACGGACGGATTTCTCGCTACGGCATGATTGCCTTCGCTTCAAGCCTTGACCAAGCCGGCCCAATGACCAGAACCGCCGAAGACGCAGCCCTAATGTTGAGCTACATGTCTGGCTTTGACCCGCGTGATTCAACCAGTGCAAATCGTCAAGACGATTGGCTAACGGCTATTGCCCACAACGGCATTCCCAAATTAGACCGGCCGTTGAGCATTGGATTGCCGAAAGAATATTTCGCTGATTTAGCCAATGCGGAAATCATCGAGGCTGCTCAAGCCGAGTTAGCAAAAAATGGGCACACTTTTAAAGAAGTCAGCCTGCCTCATACCCAAGCAGCAATACCTACCTATTATGTACTGGCATCTGCCGAGGCATCGACAAACTTATCCCGTTATGACGGCGTACGTTATGGTCACCGCTGCAACAACCCCACTTCATTACAAGACCTTTACGAGCGCTCAAGAAGCGAAGGCTTTGGCGAGGAAGTTAAGCGCAGAATTTTGACTGGCACTTATACCCTTTCGGTCGGCTATTTCGATGCCTATTACATTAAGGCACAGAAAATTCGCAGATTGATTTCCAACGACTTCAATAAAGCCTTTGAAGAAGTAGATTTGCTAATGACCCCAACAAGCCCCACGCCAGCATTTAGGTTGAATGAGCACGCCCAAGATCCCGTAGCCATGTATCAGCAAGACCTGTATACCGTGCCCACCAGCCTTGCGGGGCTGCCAGCTTTGTCTATGCCATGCGGATTTGTAAATGGCCTACCTATTGGCATGCAACTTATCGGCCCGGCTTTTCGTGAAGATACAATTCTCAGCGTAGCTGCTCAGTTCCAACAAATTACGGATTGGCATAAACGTCACCCAGGAGAAACAGCGTGAATTGGGAAAGTGTCATAGGGCTAGAAATCCATGTTCAGCTAGCTACCAATAGTAAAATTTTTTCAGGCGCCAGCACCCATTATGGTGCCGAGCCAAACGCCCAAGCCTGCGCGGTAGATTTAGGTTTACCTGGCGTGTTACCGGTCCTCAATGAACGCGCCGTAGAAATGGCGATAAAGTTCGGTTTAGCCATTGGTGCCAAGATTAATCTGCATTCTGTTTTCGACAGAAAAAATTACTTTTATCCAGACCTTCCCAAGGGCTATCAGATCAGCCAATTCGAAACCCCCATTGTGGGCGAAGGCTCTATTGTAATTGCCTTGGAAGACGGGCGAGAACGTACCATTGGTGTCACTCGAGCACACCTAGAAGAAGATGCAGGCAAATCTATTCATGATTTGTTTCCAGAGCAAACCGGCATAGACCTAAACCGCACCGGCACCCCCCTTTTAGAAATTGTTTCCGAACCTGACTTCCGTACGTCGAAAGAAGCCTCCGCTTACTTTCGTCAGATGCACACCTTAGTACGCTACCTGCAAATCTGTGACGGCAACTTAGCCGAAGGCAGTATGCGTTGTGACGCCAACGTATCTGTTCGCCCTTATGGACAAGAGGCGTTTGGCGAACGAACGGAAATCAAAAACATCAATTCCTTCCGTTTCGTAGAACGCGCTATTGATTACGAAATTGGTCGGCAAATCGACGTACTAGAAAGCGGCGGCATCATTGAAAGAGAAACGCGCTTATTCGACCCAGACAAGGATGAAACCCGCTCTATGCGCAGTAAGGAGTTCAGCGAGGACTATCGTTACTTCCCAGATCCTGACCTACTGCCGTTAACATTCAGCCAAGCGCTTGTAGATAAAATTGCTCTGACATTACCAGAATTACCTGATGCTAAGCGCACACGATATATAGAGGAATTAGGGCTTTCTGAATACGATGCCCGTGGCTTGAGTGGCGACCTAGATCGCTCAGAATATTTTGAAATAGTGATTAACGGCTGCAAAAATGCAAAGCAAGCGACCAATTGGATTATGGGTGATCTATCAGCCTACTTAAATCGGCATAATCTTGAGATCAGCGCGAGCCCCGTTGCAGCTGCGCAATTAGCCGCGCTCATTGCGCGCTTGGATGACCAAACACTTTCCTCAAAAACAGCCAAGGCTTTGTTTGATGGGCTTTGGAATAAGGCCGATAGCAACCAAGACGTTGACGCTTTAATCGAAGAAATGAACCTAGCCCAAGTCAGTGACAATGGTGAGCTGACCGGGATTATCGAAAAACTCATTAATGATAACCCCTCGCAATTTGAAGAGCTGCGCAACGGTAAAGAAAAAATGCTCGGTTTTTTTGTCGGTCAGGTTATGAAAATGACCCAAGGAAAAGCCAACCCACAGCAGGTCAACGAAATCATTAAAGCCAACTTATAAAAAGCGTTAAAACAACATCTAGAATAAGCTGCGGGCTAGTCGAACCAACAAACTGATTAATGCGTAGAAATTTTTACGCCTAGTCCGCAGCGTTTGGGCGAAATCCTGAGGCTGCGAGCAGCACGTCTCTGCGCGATATTTGACCCACTAGAACGCCATTGTCCACCACCGGATACCGGCGCCGATGTTCCCTGATAAATTTTTCCGCAAGGGTAAATATATCGGTATCTGACGTCACAGTTTCAACATTAGTGCGCATAAAATCCGCGACTATGCCTACTGGTTCGTTGTAATAACTGTCTTGAACAACCACTTGTATCAGATCTACTTCTGACACAATACCCACTAGAGAACCTTCATCATCAACTACCGGAGCACCGGAAATACCGTGCTTGAGTAGGAGGTCCATCGCATCCACAACATTGGTAGTCGTTAAAAAAGTCACCAAATTTACTGCCATACAATCTTTCACTTTAAGTGATTTCACTACATTTTCTCCCAGCTTATTAGCCGTCCGCAAAAATTCGGAGGGAGAGTACGGAAGTTGCCCCGACTCTCACTCCAAGGTTATAGCTCAAAAATCTCATACGATATCGACTGGTAATAATTCGTCCATGCTCGCGTTGATACCACGCTGGGAAATAGATAGCTAATAGAGGGAGACCAATGAGCAGAAAATCATTACCAGCCGTGCCTTAGCTGAAAATTTTAAGAAGTATTACAGCCTACTCTTTGCGTCTTGGCAGAAGCCGCGTCAGTAAACATAAAAATATTGGCGGAGGGGCAAAATCAGGCCATTGGGACTGGGCACTATTCATTGGTCAAAGCATCCAACTGCTTGATCACCAACGGGCCCCCTGTGAACTGCCTCTAGCTCTCTGCGCCTTCTATCGACATAGTCTATATCTAGAAGGCGTGGCCACTTGATCGGCAAGGCAATTGCTTTTTGGGCGACCGCTCCAATTTGGAGCGTCTCAAGTTATTCGCTTAGGCGGCGTTCTAGCTTTGCACTCGCCTCTCCTTGAGCGACGCAATCACCTCCAAAGCGCTTTGCAAGGCCGAGGAGTGGGCTCACCGTCGAGCAGCAGACCTTTAGCGACTCGTCTTAAAGCCACCGTAATCTTTGCGGCAATTGCACACTGAAGCAGCTGCGTAAAAGAAAACTAGACTCTAAGGCTAGCTTTCTAAACCGGCCAAAATCGCGCGAATGCGCTTGGCGTTAGCACCTAAGTCCGACTGTCCTACTCGGGATACGCTGCGAACATCAACAATAGAACCGTTTACTGTTGAACGAACGCGCACAACAACATCATCTTTGAAACCAAACCAAAATGTTGTCGCGGTGGCCTCGATCATACCTGCTGCCGTATCTTCATTAACGATCTCAAGACCCAAATCTTGCAGAACAATCATTGCTTGATTAAACAAGACCTTGGTTGGCTGAGAACTAACTAAAGTTTTAACTTCTGGATAAGCGGCCTGTTGTTGCGCAGCTAAAACTTCGGCGTCATAGGCCAGTGGGTTTGCGCCTTCTGCCTCTCGAACAGCGATCAACTTATTAAAAACCGGGGGCTCTATAGTGTCGGTGGAAATATTATGAATTACTGGAACAGATGTAACTGCCGAATACTGGACACCCAACTGGGCAAGGATCACTGCACTCAACAAAATACCAATCAAAATGCCTGAACGCTCAGCCCGCAGTCCTTTACGCAAACATACGACATAAGCAATGATGCCCAAAAACAGACCCATTACTGACAATACCGCACCGCCAGTCAAAAAAGTAAAGCCGGTACCATAGGGCCATAAGCCAATGCGCACGCCTATTGCGCCAACCAGCACACAGCAGACCGCCACAACACCACCTACCAGTATTGCTTTCGCCCACCAACGGCGGTCATCAATCATCGAGTCAGTCATATCTAATTTCCTTTAACAGTAGACAAGCCTATACGGCTTCTGTGTTTTAGTTTTCGTCACAATAGTTTCAAAAGCGCTGAGGGCGTCATTAGCTAATGGTGGCGCCACCATCAACGACAAAATTTTGCCCTGTAGTAAAAGACCCAGCTGCAGAAGCTAAATAAACTGCTGCCCCGGCAATCTCACGAGGCTCACCAATACGCTTAAGCGGATCGCCTGCCGTGCGCGCCTTCAAAACTTCCGGATCTTCCCATAGAGCTCTAGCAAAATCAGTACGCACTAATCCTGGAGAGATCGCATTGACCCGAACGTTGTCACGACCATACTCTGTCGCAAGGTTGCGTACCAGTTGCAGATCAGCCGCTTTGGATATGCAGTACGCGCCGAGCACTGGGCTGCCACGCAAACCGCCAATACTCGAAACGATAATAATGGCGCCGTCCTTACGCTCCTTCATTTCGGGCAGAACCATATTCACCAACCAATGGTTAGACTTTATATTCACGCCCAAAATTTTATCGAAAGCTTCGTCCGGTAGATCCTGCATGGAACCGTAGAAGGGATTCACTGCAGCGTTACAAATCAGGATATCAATTTTACCGAGCTTCTCACGCGTGGTATCTACCAATCGCTGCAACTCTTCTTTGTGGCTGATGTTTGCGGGTATAGCCACGGCGCCGCCAGTACTGTTGCTGGCATCCGCCGCCACCTCAATATTAATGGCGTTAGCAACTTCTTCGCAAATATCAGCTTTGCGGCTGCTGATAACTACCTTAGCACCGTGCCGTGCCATTTCTTCAGCAATTGCACGCCCGATGCCTTTACTGGAGCCGGTGATAAGAGCGACTTTATTGGAGAGATCGAAAAGGTTGCTAGTCATGGACATGGCCTATATTACTTGATGATTGGATATTAGATGTGTGAGGAAAACAAAATACGTCGACAATTTCCACTTTTTTGCAGCCCTAATAGCTAGGTTAGATACGTTTTAGTAGATTTGGTTTATAGTGCCGCGCTTAGCAAACAAGTAATCTTGAGCGCTAACAACCTAATAAATCATTTCGATAGGAAAAAACCGTGACCGCACAATCTATGGAAGAGTTGGTATCTCTGGCTAAACGCCGGGGTTTTATTTTTCAATCCAGCGATATTTATGGCGGGCTGCAAGGGGTTTATGACTATGGCCCCTTAGGCGTGGAACTGAAAAACAACCTTAAAGCTGCTTGGTGGCGGGCGATGGTTTATGAGCGCGACGATATCGAAGGATTAGACGCGGCAATTTTGACCAATCCAACAACCCTAAGACACTCCGGTCACGAAGCTACTTTTACAGATCCCTTAGTTGATTGCAGAACCTGCAAAAGTCGTTGGCGCGCAGACCACTTGGAAGGCAACACTTGCCCAGGCTGTAATTCAGAAGATTTAACAGAGCCCAGGCCTTTTAACTTAATGTTTAAGACCCAAGTTGGTCCCGTCCAAGATGACGACGGCAACTTTGCTTACCTCCGACCAGAAACTGCCCAAGCGATCTTTACTAACTTCAAAAATGTAGTGGATTCGACTTCGCCTAAACTACCCTTTGGCATTGCACAGATAGGCAAGGCGTTCCGTAATGAGATCACGCCACGCAACTTTATCTTCAGGGTAAGAGAGTTCGAACAAATGGAACTCGAATTTTTTGTCATGGCTGGCGAAGACGAAGAGTGGCACAAAACTTGGGTTGAAACGCGACTTGCTTGGTGGGCGGAGCAAGGCGTAAATTCTGACAACTTAGAGCTATACCACGTGCCAGCGGATGAGTTGGCGCATTACAGCAAGGCAACAGTAGATGTAATGTACCGGTTCCCGCACGGCGTTGAGGAATTGGAAGGCATTGCGAATAGGACAGACTTCGACCTAGGTTCACACACTAAGAACCAAGGCGACTATGACATCACTTCAAAGGTTGAACCTAATACAGATTCTAACGCTAAGTTGGTAATGCAAGATCTGGAGAATAAGCGCTGGCATATTCCTTACGTTATTGAGCCTTCTGCGGGTGTTGATCGTGGCGTGCTAGCAATTATGAATGAGGCCTACAAAGTAGAAACTTTGGAGAACGGCTCCGAGCGCACGGTAATGTCATTTAAACCGCATTTGGCGCCTATTAAGGTAGCGATTTTACCTCTGAAGAGAAATCACGAGGGCATAGTCAGCAAAGCGAAGGCCATCAAGAAAGATCTGATGAAGCTTGGCTTGGGCAGAATTTTTTATGAAGACACAGGCAACATCGGTAAAGGTTACCGGCGTCACGACGAGGTAGGTACACCACTGTGCGTAACTGTTGATTTTCAAACCGTTGAAGAAGATGACACCGTCACCATACGTAATCGTGACACGATGGCCCAAGAGCGAATTGCAGTTTCTGAGCTACCCGCATACGTCAGATCGTTTATGCAGGGCTAAAAGTTAATTAGGGGTCACGGTGGGCGCTAGAGCATCTCTGCTCTAGCGTATCGGCAAGGCATTTGTGTCACACCGCCGCGACTCTTCAGTTCATTCTGCCTACTTATACTTTAAGGGACTTTTGGTTTTAAGCGTTCTTTTGCCGTGCTCTTTTGCCGCGTTCTTTTACCGCGCTCTTTCTAACTTGCTTTTTGGGGAGGGGGGTAGACATGCAAAGGGCAATGCACTTGTGCAAACACGTTAACCCTTTGAACATTTCTTTGGTTTTGTCTTTGGTTTTGTCTTTCGCTTAGCCTTTCACTTTAGCTACTTCCTGACGTCTTACTATTAGCTTTTGATATGGTGGGCCCACCAGGACTCGAACCTGGGACCAATGGATTCACATTCTCACTGCCTTTCGACAATGTGTGGACTATCTCACCTCCCTCGCCAACTTCTCACTAAATTTCTTAGTACTAAGTTTCGTTAGGGAGCGGGACGCTCTAGCCTGTTATTAAGAGCACTTGAAGCCTTTTTTTCGTCTGGGTTTAAACAATGTTTAAACTGGACCAAAGCTCGGCTTCAGCTCTCAGGTAGTCTCTGCACCTTCCGACAGTGTACTGTCGGCTTGGCTCAGGATTGCCGGCGCACCTGCCATTACAGCTAGTTCGCTACGGTTTCCCTGAATTCATCCCGTTCATCCTGACCCTTTCGGTGTCAGGCGCACCTTTATTGATGAGTCCACTGCTCTAACCAACTGAGCTATAGGCCCCATATCAAATTGCTATCATTTGTTTGCGCGGTCTGCCGCACAAACTATTGTCACCTCTAAGCAATTATTGCATAACCTGTGACAACTTTGCTGTTTAGCAGTGATTAATCACCGCAGGATTTGCTTCCTTAGTGCAAAAGCAGATTACGCCTAAACGTTATTTCTACCTTTGCCACCTTCCACACTTTCATCAAGAAAGCTGCGCAAGTGTTCTGACCGGCTAGGGTGTCGCAGTTTGCGCAATGCCTTAGCCTCAATCTGACGTATTCTTTCACGTGTTACATCAAATTGCTTGCCTACCTCTTCAAGAGTGTGGTCGGTATTCATATCAATACCGAAGCGCATACGCAGTACTTTCGCTTCACGAGCAGTTAAACCACCCAACACATCCTTTGTCGCCTCTCTTAGTCCTTCGCCTGTAGCAAGGTCTATCGGCGAGCCAATTGTACTGTCTTCAATAAAGTCCCCCAAGTGCGAATCTTCATCATCGCCAATTGGCGTTTCCATGGAGATAGGCTCTTTGGCAATTTTTAACACCCTGCGCACTTTGTCTTCAGGCATTTCCATACGCTCGCCAAGTTCCTCTGGCGTTGGCTCACGACCCATCTCCTGCAACATCTGCCGCGAAACACGGTTCAGTTTGTTGATGGTTTCTATCATGTGCACTGGAATACGAATGGTTCTGGCTTGGTCCGCAATTGAGCGCGTAATGGCTTGACGAATCCACCATGTAGCATAAGTTGAAAACTTATAACCACGGCGATATTCAAACTTATCAACCGCCTTCATTAGACCAATATTTCCTTCTTGTATCAGATCCAAAAACTGCAAACCACGGTTGGTGTATTTCTTTGCAATCGAAATAACCAAGCGCAAGTTTGCTTCCACCATGTCTTTTTTCGCTCGGCGGGCTTTTGCCTCACCTAATGACATGCGTCGATTAATGTCTTTAATTTCAACAATGCTGAGTTCAGTGATCTTACTCAGAGCTTTCATTTTCTTCTGCGAGCGCAGAATATCTTCACGCTGGTTTTCAAGGCCAGTGGCGTACTCTTTCTTAATCTTGGAGATTTTGTTGATCCAAGTCACACTGATTTCATTACTAACATATTCCTTACGGAATACATCACGCGGCACACGTGCACGGCGCACAACAGCATTCGTTATGACGCGTTCATGACGGCGCACAATACCTTGCGCTTCTCGAGCCATAGCGACCATACGATCAAAGTGCTTAGGCACTAACTTAAAGCAGCAATAAGCTTCAGCTAACTTAACCATCTGAGCTTCCGATTCTTTGCTACTAGCGCCTTTCTCTTCAATGATCTTCAGCGACTTATTGTATTGACGCTTAAGCAGAGAAAAACGCTTCTTAGCTTCTACGGGATCTGGCCCCTTGTTTTCTTCTTCCTCTTCCTCAGCCACCACCGGAGTACCGTCCGCATTCAACGCTGGCGTCCCGTCTGCATTAAGCACAGGTTCTGGCTTCTTCGGTTCTTGGCCAACTTGAGTAGCTGCAGGCACATTGTCTGTTGGGTCTAAATAACCTACCAACAAATCCGCTAGTTTTTCTTCTTTGGTTACGTCGGCATATGTCTCAAGCAAATAATTGACGGTGCCCGGATAATAAGCAAGCGCTGTTAAAACATCTCTAATGCCTTCTTCAATACGCTTAGCAATCGCTATTTCACCTTCACGGGTGAGTAGTTCAACTGTACCCATTTCACGCATATACATACGCACTGGATCTGTTGTACGACCTGCTTCGGTCTCTACAGCCGCAAGGGCCGCTGCAGCTTCTTCCGCAGCTAATTCGTCTGCAGTATTTTCTTCATTGGAAAGCAATTCATCCGCATCGGGTGCTGTTTCATAAACAGTAATGCCCATATCGTTAATCATGCGAATAATGTCTTCGATCTGCTCCGGATCGGAAATATCGTCTGGCAAGTGATCGTTAACTTCGCCGTAGGTCAAAAAGCCCTGCTCTTTACCTTTTTTAATAAGGTCTTTTAGGCGTGATTGCTGCTGTTCAGTGGAAATTTGATTACTCATAGCTTCTCATCTCTTGGATGTCGTAGACCTGCGAAGATCTGTGTAGTTACACGGGGCTCTCCCGCCGGTCCATTCACCTCAATTGAACTGGCAGCAATCCACTTACTCGGTCTAAGAGAAAAAACACCTTAGATAAACCTCTAAATCAATAGGAGTTAGGCTTTTCATCTATGAACTAATAGGCGAAAGGAGTAGAGCAAGAAGTCGCGTGTCTGGGAGGCTTTTTTTTAACCACCTCACGTTTACGCTGTTGGGCTGCTCTCGACGCTTTTACCTGAGTGAATCCACATTTTGGGGTAGAAAATCGGATTATACCGCCGAGCCATCTTTGGTGCCACCCTTTGCTGCAAACTTTGCAGCAAAGTTTGCGCCTAAAACTGATGTCTTTAGGTATTGCTGAACTACTAGGAGCGAATAGGTACTACACAAGGCCTTAAAGGCCTTATAAGCTTTCCGCAAGGACATTAGCCTTCGTCGGGCACATCAGAGCGACGTACAAAACTCCGCAGGTCATTGATGCTGGGGTCATTTTGTTGTGCAAGCTGCGCTCTACGCTGGGCAGATTGATGGGTTTTCACAAGGTGAGCGAGGCCTTCCATGAACTCTTTTTCCAGTGCAGCATCATTTAATGCTGAAGGTTTTTTTGCTAAAACAATCACAGCTTCGTAGGAACTTTCATCTGGCCAACGTGCAATAACTTCCTCCGCATCAGTGCAACTTTGCTCCTGCAAAAGGACCATCAACGCGCCAAGTAGACCAAGTGTGGTGACATGAGCTAACGCCTGTCTTTGTCGCTCGACATCCAATGAGCCCCAAAGACTTGGACTTTTAACCAAGATTCCCGCAAGACGTTCGCTTAACGCCGCTTCACCTCGTTTGGTTTGCAGTCGAGGCTTCGCAGCCCTAGGAGCACCACCTACAGGCGCAGCCATACCGCTCATTTCACGGACACGAGCAACAACAAGATCCTTTAAGATGCCTTTCGAAATTTTCTCCACATAGGGATTTGCCACCCCCATAAACTTTGCCCGACCATCTAGAGAAGTTAAATCTAAGCCATCGGCTAAGCGCTTTAAGAGAAACTCAATGCCAGGCGTCGCATTATTGACGAAGCCGTCAAAAGCCTCACGCCCTTGAGCGCGAATAAGTGAATCTGGATCTTCACCATTTGGCAGAAAGACAAATTTTAACTGGCGGTGTTCATTGAGAATAGGCAAGGCGCTTTCTAACGCTCGCCAAGCAGCAGCGCGCCCGGCTTTATCCCCATCAAAGCAGCAAACAACCTCGTCCGAATATTTGTAGAGCTTTTGGAAGTGCGCCTCACCAGTAGCGGTACCCAGGGTCGCAACAGCATTCAGTACACCATTTTGCGCCAGAGCCACAACGTCCATATAACCTTCAACCACAATCAGTCGCTGGATATTTCTTAACGCCTTGCGCGCTTCATACAACCCATATAATTCCTGCCCCTTGAAGAACACTGGGGTTTCCGGGGAGTTCAAATACTTGGGACCCTCTTCCTCGCCTAGTTTACGCCCACCAAAGCCAATAACCCGGCCCCGAGTATCACGAATAGGAAACATGATACGGTGCCGAAAGCGATCGTAGACATTGCCCTTATCATTTTTAATCGTCAAACCTGCGGTGAGCAATTTAGTCGCATCATGTGCGACAACACTCGACCCTTTAGCCGGCTCGGCAAGTAACGCATCACTTAAAGTATGCCAACCTTCAGGCGCATAGCCGACGCCAAAATCTCGCGCCACTTCACCAGTCAGGCCGCGCTTCTTCAAATAGCCGACAGCGTCAGTAGAAGATCGCAACTGCGCACGGAAAAAACGCTCGGCCCGTTCCAAGACTTGAAACAAACTGTTGTCGACCTCAATCCGAGGTTTACCGTTTTCTTCACGCGGGACCTCTAAGCCCAAATCTTTGGCCAACGCCTCAACCGCTTCAACAAATTCCATGCGCTCAAATTTCATAATAAAGGTCAGCGCGGTGCCACTTTCTTGGCAGCCAAAGCAATGGAAAAATTGTTTGTCTGGACTCACCGAGAAGGAAGGAGATTTTTCGTCGTGAAACGGACACAGCCCTGAGTAATTCTTGCCTGTCTTTTTCAAAGCCACGCGTCCATCGATCACTTCGACAATGTCTGCGCGATCAATTAGATCATTAATGAAAGCTTGAGGTATTAGGCCAGCCACTCGTTTTATGCGTCTATTAATTAATATTCAAGGAATGAAGGAGAGTATCACAGCTAGGCAATTTGAGGGGTGTACGAGGCGCAAATGATGGTTGAGTGAAGACGGTGTAAGCGCTCAACTTTATCGGGCACTGGACTCAGGGTACTAACCTCAGAGAACTAAACAGTGCAAGCTAAACGGCGTGAAAGAACTACGCCAGTTTGGCTTTGACCAATGCGCTGGCTTTCCCCATATCAACCCGGCCTTCGCCCTGGATTTTTAACAAGGCCATGACCTTACCCATGTCTTGCATACCAGCAGCACCAGATTGCTCAATTAATGAGGCGACAAATGCTTCCAACTCTTCAGGTTCCATCTGGGCAGGCAGAAAACCTTCAATAATGGCTATTTCGTAAGCTTCTATCTCGGCTAAGTCGTCTCGACCCGCCTTCTTAAATTGACTCATCGCGTCTTGGCGCTGTTTCAGCATTTTATTCAACACCGTCATAACGTCGTCATCGCTTACTTCACGACGCTCATCCACCTCAATACGTTTAACTTCAGAGTTGACCATTCTTAACGTTGCAACGCGCTGTTTATCGCGTGCTCGCATAGCATCTTTGGTTGCATGCAACAGCGTGGCTTTTAACTCGGACTTTATTTCAGACATGGAACGTCACTCTTAAAATGGAGTATGAAGGAAATTCAGGTGGGGCATTGCAGACCCACCTTGTGATGAGTCTAACAACTAGAAGATGCTTGGGCTAGCAAGCTTTCTGCCTGCCGGCCCTCTAGCTTTTAAGCTCTAGCTCTTTTGTCTAGCTCTTTTGTCTAGTAAGAGCGCTCAAACTTGCGCGTTTCACGCTGGAGCTTCTTAATATGACGCTTTACAGCCGCCGCAGCTTTACGCTTGCGTACTGCTGTAGGCTTCTCATAAAACTCGCGTCGACGCACTTCTGAAAGTACTCCGGCTTTTTCACATGAGCGCTTAAAGCGGCGTAATGCGATATCGAATGGTTCGTTCTCTTTGACTCTTACGTGAGGCATATGTTGTCTTGAAAGCTGATAAGGGCGCGGATTTTACACATTGCCCACTGAACCAGCAACCAACTTTGCGCGGATTATCCAATCTAACGCACTTTCTTTTGCATAAGAGCGGCAAAACCGGGCAAATGACCTCTAGCACCTTCCAAAACAACACAACACAACACAACATTCAAACACCATGAACAACACCCCCCACCAGACACTGGCCTACTAGCTCAACCAAGACTAAAACTAACTTACAAAGCAATCACCCCAATGCTTACCATACTCTCCACCACTTAAAGGGCACCTCCTCTGAGTGACTGATTGCGCAAAACTCTCCTCTCGCCAATGGATTCATCGCAATCTCCAAAGATATAAACAACCAGATTAGGTACCATAGCCCAATGCTAATTTTAGGTATTGAATCATCCTGTGACGAGACGGGCCTAGCCCTCTACGACACAGAAAAGGGCTTAATAAGCCAGGCCCTACACAGCCAAGTGGACTTGCACGCAGACTATGGTGGCGTGGTCCCGGAGCTGGCCTCGCGCGACCACGTGCGCAAAATAACGCCACTTACTCGCCTAGTGCTAAAAGACGCCAACAAATCATTATCTGACCTCGACGGCATTGCCTACACTGCGGGTCCTGGGCTCATGGGCGCGCTATTGGTGGGCGCTTCTTTTGCAAAGAGCCTTGCTTGGTCTTTGAATATTCCGTCCATCGGCGTGCATCATATGGAAGCACACTTACTGGCACCGCTCATTGACGGCAACAACCCGCCCGAACTGCCCTTTATGGCACTCCTTGTTTCCGGGGGACATACTCAATTAGTACATGTAAAAGCATTAGGCGACTATGCGATTTTAGGTGAGTCATTAGATGACGCTGCGGGCGAAGCCTTCGACAAAACCGCAAAGCTACTTGGCTTGGGCTATCCCGGCGGACCAAAAATAGCCGCCAAGGCGGAGTTCGGAGACCCTAAAAGGTTCAAGTTTCCGCGTCCAATGACCGACCGACCAGGCTTAGACTTCAGTTTCAGTGGTCTCAAAACATTTGCGCTAAATACCGTGCACAATAATTCGCCATTAAATGAACAAGACAAAGCCGATATTGCATTGGCGTTTGAGCTTGCCGCAGTAGATACGCTGAGCATTAAATGTAAGCGCGCCATTGAACAAACCAAGGTAAAGCACTTAGTCATTGCCGGTGGCGTGAGTGCAAATACCCGACTTAGAGAAAAATTGACCAGCAGCCTCAATGCCGAAGTCATCTATGCACCGCTGGAACTTTGTACTGACAACGGCGCAATGATTGCCTACGCAGGCGCTCTACGCCTGCAAGCGGGACAGCGCAGTGACCTGGGCATAACTACCAAAGCGCGCTGGCCTATGGACCAGCTAGAACCCATCTAGATAACCGTAAACACAATGACCCAAACGACTCAAACTAGCTCGGACAAAATTTTTGTTAATAACCTGCGCGTGCAAGCGATATTAGGCATTTACCCATTAGAGCGAGAACAATCTCAGGAAGTGGTTATAACTTTAGAAATTGACACCGACTGCAGTAAAGCCGCAGCGTCCAAAGACCTTGCGGACAGTTTGGACTATGCGACCCTAGCGCACGCAGTGGCCGAGCTCACCATCAACGGTAAGTACCTGCTCATTGAAACGTTAATAGAAGACATTGCCCAACACTGTTTACGGCAGCCACTGGTCCAAGGCGTCAGTGTACAAGTAGAAAAACCTCAGGCTGTGTCACGCGCTGATTCCGTAGGCATCAAAATTTACCGCTACAACTGAGCTGCAAGCCAAGCTGTGCGTTTTACGGCTAAGGCTTCTCCAAAGGCCTTACCCTGAAGACCTACTTTTTCATCAGGCGTCATTTCAACCGCTTTTAGACTTTCCGCAATAGGCGCCAACTGAGCTATCGTCGTCCGCCTTTGCGTTGGGTCTGGCAACAAATTCAGTACCGCAAGCAAACGCTCTTGCGAGTGCAGGACCTGCAGAGATACCAAACTGCCATAGAGTGACGCCACTGGCGTTTCACGAAAATTCATTAGCAGTTGCAAGTGTTGGCAGCGATCCACGGCCAGCTGAAGGTAACTATGCGGCACACGCAGGCGCTCAGCCAATGTACGATAATTTTCTTCAGTGAAGGGTAAATGCGCAAAACATTCGACCGCTGAGCCACCAAAATTGTTGCATTGGGGCCAAATTTCTAACAACTCGGGCAGCCAGTGATGCAATCCTCCGCAGTCGTTTAACACTTGAAAAAACCGCTTAGGATTAAGCGCCGCAAGGGCTTTTGACATCTCCTGCCATACCCGCTCTGCTGACAAAGTCTTCAATTCGCCCTCGATAGCCATGTCACACATCAGCGCCATGGTTTCATCAGCAACGTTAAATTCTGTCAGCGTGGCCGCAAATCTGGCCACACGAAACACACGCAGAGGATCCTCGGCAAAAGCTGGCGAGACGTGACGTAAAACCTTTGCGCGCAAATCTACTTGACCGTTATAGGGATCAATCAAGGTGCCATCAGACGCCTTCGCTATGGCATTGATGGTTAGGTCACGTCGCAGCAAATCTTCTTCCAACGTGACTATCGGACTGGCGTCGACCTGAAAGCCGGTATGCCCCTGACCACGTTTACGCTCGGTTCGAGCTAAGGCATATTCTTCTTTGCTTTCTGGGTGCAAAAATACTGGAAAATCACGACCAATCTGGACAAAACCCAAATCTATGAGTTGTTCGGGCGTACTGCCAACCACAACCCAATCACGGTCGCCTGGCGTACGCCCAAGAAGTTCATCTCGCACTGCACCACCGACTATATGACTCTGAATATTTTCCATAACAGGAGTTTACAAGATAGCGGCAAGTTACTGCATATAGAAAGTGGGCTTTTTGCGGGCGTGTGTAACCTAGTGCGCAGGCTTTAGTTCAATCTGTCTCTACGCTTAGTCAGTTGCGATAAATTGGCGACCAGTCAGTCGAGGTCACACAGTGGCGATGAAACTTTGCTACAAGAGAGAGTGAATTGGCCTAGTGAGCGGACTGACGCGTAACTTCTCCAGTCTCCAAACAATAAGCGGTTAAAAACCGCCCCCAAACACAACCCGTATCCAGTGCAATGTGCTTGGCAGAGTGAGTTACGCCGTTCAGTGAAGCCCAATGACCAAATAGAATTGTTTCAGCTCGTTCTTGCCCTTTTTGTTCCGGCGCTTGCTCAAACCAAGGCATAAAACCAACAGGTGCATTTTCAATGCCGCCTTTCTCTGCAAAGTTCATCGTACAAGCGGCGTCAACATAACGCATACGCGTAAAGTAATTAGTGATGATCCGCAGACGATCCATGCCATTTAACGACTCATCCCAACGAGGAGGTTCATTGCCATACATCTTGGAAAAAAATTCTTTGTAGCTCACTTCTCCAGCGGCGAGCGTAATACCCTCGGCCTGACCAATTACAGCTTCCACTTCCTCAGCGTATGCAAACGCTTGAGCGCTAGCCCAAAATCCTGGAATCCCTGCATGCACCATAATATGACCATTGTCCTGGTGGGCAAGCTTTTGCTTACGCAGCCAATGGCCAATCTCATAAACATCTGGGGCCTGCAGTAAATCTGCAAAAGTGTCTTTGGCCCCAGCTTTATGGCCGCCAAATAAAATCGCCAAAAAATGCAAATCATGGTTACCCAGTACAATTTGGCACTGGCTAGAAAGAGCCTTAACACGGCGTAATAACTGGAGAGATTCAGGGCCGCGATTGATCAAGTCTCCGGCCAACCAAAGCTCATCAAGAGCAGAAAAGTTCAACTTTTCTAGCAGAGCATCGAACTGTCGAAGACAGCCCTGAATATCACCTATTGCATAAGTTGCCATATCATCTACTACTAATGTAGGGCGTTAGGAACCAATAACGAAAAGATGGGAATGGGTACATCCATTTTTTCGCCACCGTCAGTTTGAAACTCGTAGGAGCCCTGCATAGAACCTACCGGGGTCTTAAGGATGGCGCCACTTGAATAACGGAACCCTTCTCCTGGTTTCAACCAAGGTTGCTGGCCAATCACACCCGGCCCCTTAACCTCTTCTACTTCACCCTGACCATCTGTTATAACCCAGTGTCGACTGAGCAACTGACTGGTTTGTTCACTATTATTTTTGATAGTGATGGTATAACCAAAAACAAAGCGCTGCGCTTCGGGGTCTGATTGGTCTGCTAAATACTGGGATTCAACGCTGACTTGGATATATTTTTCCACAGAAACTTTCCGACCTATGTTGATTTAAACGTATTTGCTGCTCTTGTTTGCATCTCTACTACTGATTGTAGGCAAATGGCCAAGAACAGCGCTAACGCAACGCAAGTTGCGCCGCTTATGACCTAAATTTTGACAGGATTAGCCGCAGCCCATTGAGCCAGCTGAATAAATTGCTCCACTGTCACATCGTCAGCTCTCAAGCCTGAGTCGACATCTACTTCTTGCCAATTAATCGCTAAATTTTTCAACGCGTTTGAGAGCCTTTTACGCCGCGCAGAAAATGCCATCCGCAGCACTTGATCTAAATTCTGCCGAGCGACCGGCAAATGTGCATTGGCAATGGGGGTAATACGGATCACCGAAGAATCTACTTTCGGCGGCGGCGTAAAACTCTCCGGACCCACATCAAACAAGTAATCGACCCTTGCGGTGACTTGAATCATAACGCTAAGTCGACCCCAGGCCTTAGTGCCAGGAATAGCACTTAACCGGCTGGCCATTTCTTTTTGCAACATAAAGTGCATATCGCCAATAGTGCCTGGCGCCACCAGAACATGATCAATCAACTTAATGATCAGAGGCGATGAAATGTTATAAGGCAAGTTGCCTACCACTCTCCAGGGCGGGCCATCAACAACTGCGCCTCCGGAGAAAACCTCGTTCAGGTCAACTCTCAGTATGTCCTGATTTATGACATTAATATTTGGATAGCGCTTGGGTAGCAGCGGCGCCAAATCTCGATCAATTTCGACAGCCAAATAGTGCATGCCTTCATTGGCATATAAATAATCCGTTAGCGCGCCCTGTCCAGGGCCAATTTCTAAAACTCTATCACCAGTTTTGAGTCGTATGGCATCGGCCATACCTTGCAACACTCCTTGGTCATGCAAAAAGTGTTGTCCAAAGCGTTTACGAGGGCGCATTAATTTCCTTATTCGAAGTCAGTTCAGACGCCACCTCAAGGGCAGCCAAAAGGCTGCCCATATCTGCGTTGCCCGACCCTGCTATATCTAGGGCGGTACCGTGATCTACCGAGGTTCGGATAAAAGGCAAGCCCAACGTAACGTTGACCGCTTCACCAAACCCAGAATATTTCAATACTGGTAAACCTTGGTCATGAAACATGGACATTACCGCATCTGCTTGTTTTAGATACTTTGGCGTAAACAGCGTATCTGCGGGCAAAGGCCCAATAAGATTCATGCCTTGGCTACGTAAGCGCTCACATACCGGTTCAATGATGTCTATTTCTTCTGAGCCTAAATGCCCGCCCTCCCCTGCATGGGGGTTCAAACCCGCCACCAATATACGCGGTTGAGCCACAGCAAATTGCTGACGCAGTGTGTTGTTCAATATGTGTAACCGACGCTCTAAAAGAGGCTGAGTTAAAGCCTTTGAGACTTGCGCCAGGGGCAAATGAGTCGTTGCCAACGCAACGCGCATAGCCTTTGTCATTAACAGCATAACAACGTCATCTACGCCTGCCTTTTCAGCGAGATATTCGGTATGTCCACTAAAGGCAATGCCGGCATCGTTAACCACTGACTTTTGCATTGGGCCGGTCAACATCGCTGAGAAGTCGCCACTCATACATCCAGCTATCGCCGCGTCAAGAGCTGCCAATACTCCCGGTACATTTGCTGTATCTAACTGGCCGGGAGTTACGGCATTAGTTAAGGGCGTATGCAAAACAGTTACATGGCCAGGCTGCAACGTAGGATTCTGCAGATCCTCATTTAGACTCAATGGTAGTTTCAGCAGCTGGGCGCGAGCGACCAACATGTCTTTATCGGCTATCACTAACCAAGGCACTTGGCGTTCGCACTGCGCAGCTTGAACAACCAAGTCAGGACCAATACCCGCAGGCTCCCCAGGGGTGATAGCAATCATATTAAGAGCGTGTATTGATGCAAATGCTAGAGACGCACTTCAACAAAGGCTTCGTCACGGATCTCTTTCAACCACTCCTGACGCTCTTCTTCAAAACGTCGTCTGTGCAGCAAATCTACCGCCATGTTGCGTCTGGCGTCTTCGCTCATGTCTTCTTCACGACGACCTTCAACGGTCAGAACATGCCAACCATACTGGCTTTCAAACGGCTCGCTGATGTCGCCAATAGCAGTCGCGTCCATGACCTGGGCAAAAATGCTGACAAACTGATCTGGTGTGGCCCAACCCAAATCACCACCATTTAGTGCGCTGCCCGGATCTTCTGAATATTCTTTTGCCAGTGTTGCAAAATCACCACCCTCAACCAGTTTTATACTCACGTCATTAACAATGGCTTCTGCTTCTTGAAGCGTGCGAATTTCTGAAGGGCGCAGCAAAATGTGTCGCACTTTTGTTTGGTCTAAACGCTCGGTGCCTGCGCCACGTTGCTCTAGCAGTTTAATGACGTGAACCGTGCTGCCACTGACGATGGGGTCCGAGACATCACCAAGCTGCATGTCTAAAACCGCTTCAGTAAATAGCGTGGGCAACTCGCCAGCTTTACGCCAACCTAAGTCGCCACCTTCCAAAGCCGAACTCGCAGACGATCTTGCGATAGCAGTTTGGGCAAAATCTTCACCGCCGCGCAAATCTGCTACCATTTCATTGGCAGACGCAACGGCTTGCTTAACAATTTCTGAAGATGCTTCATCGTCTAGGCTAATCATGATGTGTCCAACTCGGTACTCATCAGAAAATAGCTGTTTATAAAATGGCGAGTTCAAAAGCCCTTGAACGTCTTGGTCGCTGATAGAAATACGACGATTAATCATAGCGCGCTGTAATCGTGAGATGACCATTTCGGCCCTTATGTCTTCACGAAACTGACGGAAGCTATTGCCATCCTTAACCAACTGCTCTTGGAAATCTTGCAAGGTCATATTGTTGTTCTGAGCAAATTGAGCAACCGCGCGGGTGAGGGTTTCATCATCTATGGTGACGCCTCTACGCTTGGCCTCTTGCTTCTGAATATTCTCAATAATCAGCCGCTCCATGATTTGGCTGACCAGAATATCGTTAGGCGGTGGCGCAACGCCATTGGCGGTCATTGACTTACGCACAGCCTGCAGGCGGTCGACCAACTCACTCACCAGCACTACATCGTCATCAACAACGGCGACAATGGCCTCAAGCTTTTCATAGGCGGCAAATGTCATGTTCACCGGAGCAATAGCAAGCATGCTCAATGAAAGTATTCCAATTACGTTGCGATAGTTCATTCTGCCCATCCGTTTAATTAATCATCTAATGAAATTGAACAATGGCTACACAGCCAATTACTGATTTTGCCTAACTTTACCTAGCTATAACTAGCTATACCTAACTATGTTGCCGCTTTTTTCCGACCCAGGCTAGAGAGGCACCTGAAAGTTTGGTTAGAGCACTCATTTCTCGCCACCCTTATAACGCTCATTGAGAAATGGGTCTATAGCCGCGAACTCCACGCTCTAAGATTCTATCAACTTTATTGCCAAAACCCGCTAAGCCCTTGAACACAACTTGCAGATATATGCTTGTGTCTGTGCGGAGGAAGTCGTTGCCCGCGAAAGCTGCTTGATTGTTTTGTTGCAGCTGGCCGGCAAAGGCTGGGTTATCCAAATATTGCCGCACCATGAGCCGAGCGCGCAAACAACAATCGTCATATTCTAAACCGCCAAAGCCCTCAACAGTTCGGTTGTCACTGATATCGTAATGCCAGCGCGCCATGACTCCTAGCTTTTGACTAATGGGCCAATAGAAGGACAACTCTGCTTGTTCGATATCGTCTTGAGCACGCCGGCGAAAGCCCAAATTAAACAAATGCTTATTATCGCCTCGATAGCGCACTGTTGCGCCTAGTTCTTGCCACTGACTTTGCTCGTAATTCCAAACCTCATTAGCGATCACCTGCCAACGCGGGCTCAAATGTGCAGAAATCTCACTGGCAAGGGCAGAAGATTCAGGCAAACTATTGGCAAGCTGGTTATTAGTTATCGATACTCGGGCATCTGCGAATTGCTCAATTTGACCAATGCTCACACTCAACAACTCACGACCGTCTAGCGCTGATAAAAATCTTGAAGTAATACCAAGGGTAATTTGATCGGCGTCGCCAATTCTATCTAAACCAACAAAGCGGTTGCTACGGAACAATTGAGCATAATCTAAAGCAATGGAGGTAGAGTCAAAAATAGGCAGGCCTTCCTGATCTTCATAGCCCTGCCGTAGGTAATAAATGCGCGGCTCTAAAGTTTGCGTGCCTTGAAGGCCGGCAAAATTATATTGCCGATCAAAAAATAAGCCGGCATCCACGCTTAAGTACGCTACTTCACGGCTAGGATCGGTATCTGCAACGGTCCTAGCAAATACCGGGTCTGCATAATCTAGCTGATACTGACTGTACCTATAACCTGCCTCGGCGGCCCAAAAACCAGCCGCTTTATGCTGACCAACGCGCATACTAGGTTCAATGTGCAGGCGACTGCCCTCAGCAGAGGCAAGTCCCGTCAACCCTGTCGTACCGCGCTGAAAATCCGCCCATTGAGCATTCAGGCCAAATGTTGCAATAGAATTACCCAAAGGCGATTGGTAGTTCATTAACAACTGCGGCGCACGCTCATAGCTTTCAGTGTCCAGCTCATCTAAACGTTGAAACCCTTGGCTCATAAGACGCAGCTGCAATTTAGGCGAAACAAACGCCACTTCAGCAAAGCGTTGCAAATCAATGGGATTGCCCACGCCAAGATTGGAATCTATATCACGAAAATAATCTCTATCACTGACTCGAGAAAAATCTACCCGAGTTTGCAACTGACCAAATTGGCCAAAATGATCTACTGCGGCCAGCCAGCGGTCTGCGGGCGCAAAATTGCTAGGCAAATTGGCAACTCCGCCCTGACCGCTGTTCAACGCTTGAAAAGTGCGGCGATCCAATACGCCGTTGTACAAATCATCACTGGGCAGTATGGCTAAATCTATGGCGCTTTGCTGCCTTGGCGACAAGTACCGCAGCTCGCCCTCCAGCCCTAAGCCCCTCTGGGTGACAACCCGAGGCACTATGGTGGCGTCTAAATTCGACGCCAAATTCAGATAATAAGGTAAGGCCAAATCCAGACCGTCTTCACTGGAATAACCAAATGCTGGTGTCAGCAGACCCGTTTGCCGCTGGTCGTTTACCGGCACGCGCAAATACGGCGCGTAAAACACAGGCACCGATTTAATCTTCAGCACAGTGCCTTTAGTAGTGGCAAAGACGTCTCCCTCTTTTATCTCTAGCGATTTCGCTGTTAACGACCAGCCATTGTTGTTGGGCTCGCAGCGAGTAAATTCGCCCTGCTTGAGCAGCATGCTGCCGTCGGCAGATTGAGACATGCTGGCACCCCGGCCGCGCAGACCAACATCTGTAAGTAACATCTGCACGCCTTCTACTTCCACAACGCCCCTTGCCGCAGTCAATTGGGCGCGGTCACCCTGAATAACTAGATTCGGCTGGCTAATGCGAACACCTTGGGGAAAAGATAGTCGCTGGCCGGGCAAGTCCATTTCCGCAAGGCTAGTAGCAAGTCTACGTTGGCCCAACGCTATGCTGACGTTGCCCTCCAAGCGTAAATCGCCATCTACTTGCCCCGACAACTGGTCTAAAGTTGCACGTAAAACCGCTTCGTCGCTGAATTTACCCGGTGCGCCTGAAGCAATAGAAGGCACGTCTAGCGTTGTCAGTTGATAGGCGCCTGCACACTGATTAACGCCAGAGGCCAGTTCACCAGGCGTTAATATTGATGGCACGTAGTAGAAAGCGGCCAAATCTTTGTATAACGAAAAGGCTGGCGGTTGGATCTGCATAGCGATATCAACACTAGTGCCCGGCCTAGGTACTGGCCCATTGCAGCTATTTATCGCGGTGGCATCACATGCTTGAGCACCCGATGTTTGGGCCTGAAGGACCGGAAAACATATTGCGCTAGAGACCAGCAGAGCTATAAAGGTATATTTCATGTTGTACATGATAAAAGAATTGTCTCTCCGGTTATAATACTCACGTGAAAAACTCTAAAAAAACAATCCTAGCTTGGTGCAGAGAAGTCACAGGCTCTCAGATCAGCTTACTCTCACTCAGAGTAGAAGCCAGCCATAGAGTTTTTTATCGCACCGTAGGTGATGTACCCAACAGCTGGGTGGCTATGTTTAGCCCGCCTGAATTAGAAAATAACGACCAATTTCTAGCCCTGGCCGAGCTATTTCACACCAATGGCCTTGGCGTACCCCAGATCATCCATAAGGATTTGGCATTAGGGTACTTTCTCATGCAGGACCTTGGTAACACCCATTTAGAAGACCTTTATCCAACAACCCAAACGGCAACCGACCTAGAAACAAATTCTGTAGCCCACCCACTGGCAGAAGGAGCCGTTAAATCAGCCCTAGATACGTTGCAGCAACTGCAACCAATACGCAGCGCGCTAGTATCCAGTTACGACCAAGCCCGCATGGAAATGGAATTTGACCTCTTTGGCGAATGGTTTGTACAAAAATTACTCGGCGCTCAGATCACCAATGAGCAATTGCAACTGCTAGCAAACGCAAAACAAGTATTGGTTAGCGCCATGTTAGAACAGCCTCAAGCCTGCGTGCACCGCGACTACCACTGCCGCAATTTGCTTTATCAAGATGACAATTCAGGTCAACTGCAAGATATAGGTATTGTAGATTTTCAAGATGCACTTAATGGTCCCGCGCTCTACGACCCGGCATCGCTACTACGCGATTGTTACTATACGTTTTCAGAACAAGATATTGAGACATTGCTTGGGCATTACGTAAACGCCAGCCCCTTGTTTGCGCAGTACAATTACGACACGTCCAAAGACCATGCAAAAATTAAGACTTGGTTCGACTTCACCGCCATTCAGCGACAAATAAAAGCTGTAGGCATTTTCGCTCGCCTACATTTGCGTGACGGCAAGTCTAGTCACCTAGAACACATTCCCAAGGTAATGAACCGCCTAGCGATTGTTGCAAGCAACTATGGGGAGACCCAAGAGTTAGCGCATTTCTTCCGGAGTTTAGAAACGCCGATGAAAAATTGTCAGACTTTGACGCAAATATGAAAGCAATAATTTTAGCCGCAGGCCGAGGCGCTCGCCTAGCACCACTCACCGACACCACACCAAAACCTCTGCTACCGATCAACGGTCAGCCGCTGATAGTGCGCCAACTGCAGCAATTGCGCGCAGCCAATATCACTAATGTAGTCATCAACCTTTATCACCTTGGGGATCTAATAGAGCGCGCGTTGGGCAACGGCGAAAAGTTTGGCATGCAAATAGCCTATAGCCATGAACAATCCTTATTAGAAACCGGCGGCGGCATTAAGAAAGCCTTGCCTCTTCTAGAGGATGATGAATTTGTTGTGTGTAACGGCGACATCTATACCGACTTTAATTTCAGCACGTTGCCCAAAGCTTTAGCGCCCAACGATTCTGCCCACCTGGTCCTCACTTCTACTCCGAAAACAAGAGAGAGCGGCGACTTTGACTATAGTCAAGGTCGGGTGACCAACCGCGGCAACAACTTCGTTTATTGCGGCATCTCAATATTTTCTCGGCGCATATTTGGTAATAGCCCTGAGGGCGCCTTCTCCAGCCGGGACCTGCTGTTTGAGGCCATGAATCAAGGCCAATTATCTGCTCAGATCCACCGCGGCCAGTGGACAGATATAGGGACTCTAGGTGATTACCAGAAAGCTAACGACAACTAGCCTAGTTGCTGCAAATTAACCTGAAAAAGTAAGGTAATCCCCCGCCGCTAAGTTAGAATTGCGGTTCAACCACAAAATACCCAGAAATCTCTATGAGCCAATGGATTTGCCCTTCTATTTTAGCCGCTGATTTCACTCGCTTAGGCGATGAAGTTTGCAATGTCTTAGCCGCCGGCGCAGACACCATTCATTTCGACGTAATGGACAACCACTACGTACCCAATTTATCTATTGGGCCGTTGGTACTGAGTTCGTTGCGCAAAGCAGGCATAGACGCCTGCATAGACGTGCACCTAATGGTGAAACCGGTAGATAGGTTAGTAGAAGATTTTCTCAACGCCGGCGCGGACTACATTACCGTGCACCCGGAATCCACTGAGCACTTGCACAAAACTTTATCCATAATCCACGAAGGGGGCGCCAAAGCAGGATTGGTATTTAACCCTGCAACGCCAATGGATGTATTGACAGAGGTCATCGACATTGTTGATTTGGTGCTCATCATGTCGGTCAACCCAGGCTTTGGCGGACAATCATTTATTCCCTCCAGCTTGACCAAATTGGCCAACGCGCGCGAGCAAATTGATGCCAGCGGCCGCGATATTCGCCTGCAAGTAGATGGCGGCATTAAGATCGAAAACATTGGCGCAGCTGCCAAAGCCGGAGCCGATGCATTTGTAGCTGGCACAGCTATTTTTGGCGCGGAAGATTATGCGCAAACCATTACCGCAATGCGCGCAGAAATTACAGGAGCCAACGCTTAACCGCGGCGCTGTATCATGAAAAAACAATACGATGCCTATCTTTTCGACCTCGATGGCACCTTGGTTGATTCTGCGCCTGACATTGGTGCGGCACTAAACCACAGTCTTCAACAGGCGTCTTTACCTGTTGTTTCTTTAGACTTGGTCCGCCATTGGATCGGGCATGGCTCACGCACACTGATTCATCAGGCGCTATTGCATCAACAAATGCAGCCGGAAGATCAGTTAATAGACAACTTACTTGGACCCTTTCTCAGTTATTACGGCGAGCATATTGCTGATCATAGTCAACTCTACCCAAACACCATGGCAACGCTGCTGGCACTCAAACAGCGTGGTGCGCGCCTGGCTATTGTCACCAACAAGCTCACTGAGCTCAGCGTGCCATTGCTCACCGCAATGGATCTAAAGACTCACTTTGAGTTGATTGTTTGCGGCGATACAACAGCCAACCCCAAACCTGCGCCGGACCCCATTCAACACGTGCTCGATTTTTTCAAAGTCGGTCCTGAGCAAGCACTGATGATTGGCGACTCAGATGCGGACATAGGTGCTGCCCGAGCAGCTCATGTAGATGTGGCGTGCTTGCGCGACGGCTACAACCACGGCGTAGATGTTGCCACCTTAAACCCGGATAAGGTCATAGATAACATACAAGAGCTGCTTTAGGGCGCGCTGCCTTGACGCTTCTTTTACTTTAGGAAAGTACTTTCCTGCGGCATTTTCCTCCAGTTTTGGGTTTTTTTTCGGTAATCGTCGGCTTTTTGCCGCCAACAAGAACTTCAGCCTTCCAAAACGCCAATTTCGCGTGGTAGCCTTCGTTCCTGCATAAAACTTCTGGACGTTGAGATGCCGTGTTACGACATAAAAGACGGAAAAAACGGAGCTCCTCCAATACTAGGACGTTGGCGACACTAGCCCACCTATCGGCTGGCCCTAAGCTGCTGCCTGCCTCCTTTTCGTCAAAATTTTATGTTGAAGGCTGATCATGAATACTACTTTACCTGTCTACAATCGTGTCCCCGTTGTTCACGAAACCCTAGCTGATCTCGATACACCATTATCTGTTTATTTGAAGCTTGCTAAAGGCCCTTACTCTTATCTTCTAGAATCTGCCCAAGGCGGCGAAAAATGGGGGCGCTACTCCATCATCGGCCTGCCGGCGCGCACAATCATAAAAGTGCACGGCAACAGAATTGAAGTCATCACCGATAAAGAAGTCGTTGAGTCCGTCGAAAGCGAAGACCCGTTAACGTTCATTGAGGCATTTCAAGCGCGCTTTAATGTGACAGAAACGGAAGGGTTGCCCAGATTCTTTGGCGGTTTGGTCGGTTACTTTGGCTACGATACTGTTCGCTACGTTGAGAAGAAGCTGGCCAACAGCGCCCCTAAAGATACGCTGAACACCCCTGACATTGTTTTGATGGTCAGCGAAGAAGTCGTGGTATTCGACAACCTCAAGGGGCGAATGCAAATGATCAGCTTGGTCGACCCAGATATCACCAACAGCATTGACGACATGCAGAGTAAACTCAGCGCCAGAGCTGAATCTCTATCACTGCCGGTGACTGGCATCGAACACGGCAATGCTAATCAAGTCATCGTAGAAAGCGACTTTATCTCCGAGTTTGGCGAAGAAGCATTTAAGGCAGCGGTTGAAAAAATCCGTGAATACACAATGAATGGCGACATCATGCAGGTGGTCTTAGCTCAGCGTATGAGCATCCCGTTTCAGGCGCCTTCTATTAACCTATATCGCGCCCTGCGCAGCCTTAACCCTTCGCCCTATATGTACTTTATGGACTTAGAAGACTTTGAAATAGTCAGCTCATCTCCAGAAATATTGGCGCGCTTAGAAGATGGCAAAGTCACAAACCGACCGTTAGCTGGCACGCGCAGACGCGGCCACACAGAAGCTGAAGATCTGGCCCTTGAAGAAGAACTGAAAAACGACCCCAAAGAAATTGCTGAGCACCTCATGCTCATCGACCTAGGTCGTAACGATGTAGGTCGAGTGGCGCAACCAGGCACAGTCACGGTGACCGAAAAATTTATGATCGAGCGCTACTCCCACGTTATGCACATTTGTTCCAATGTGGAGGGCATGCTCAAGCCGGGTAAGAGCGCAATGGATGTGCTGCGGGCAACACTACCCGTTGGCACTTTGTCCGGCGCGCCCAAGGTCAGAGCAATGCAGATCATTGACGAACTAGAGCCGGTTAAACGCGGCATCTACGGCGGCGCAGTGGGCTATCTAGCCTGGAACGGCAATATGGATACTGCAATAGCAATTCGCACCGCTGTGGTCAAAGACGGCAAACTCTACATAGAAGCTGGCGGCGGTATCGTCCACGACTCCATACCGCGCCTAGAATGGAAAGAAAGTTTAAACAAAGGCCGCGCCATATTTCGCGCGGCGGCAATGGCTGAGAACAAACTCATCAATCCAGCCCCCTAATTGTCCGCTTAAACCACAAACAGCTAAGCCATACAGCTACTCCATAAAAGGGAGACCGAACATGATTTTAATGATTGATAACTACGATTCTTTTACCTACAACATTGTGCAATATTTGTTGGAACTTGGCGCCGAAGTCGAAGTTAGACGCAACGACGAAATTACTATTGCAGAAATAGAGGCAATGGCCCCGGAGAAAATTGTCATCTCTCCCGGACCCTGTACACCCAACGAGGCAGGTATATCACTTGAAACGGTAGATCACTTTGCTGGCAAAATTCCTATCCTGGGCATCTGCCTTGGACATCAAAGCATCGGGCAAAGCTTTGGCGGCACCATTGGTCGCGCAGGCAGTGTTATGCATGGCAAAACCTCAGCCATACACCATAACGGCGAGGGCGTGTTTGCTGGTCTAAAGCAACCCTTTGAAGCCACCCGCTATCACTCTCTCGTGGTGGACAAGAGCACATTGCCGAGCACTTTAGAGGTAACTGCTTGGACAGAGAAAGATGGTGAGGTCGATGAGATCATGGGGCTACGACACCGTGAGCTAGGTATCGAAGGTGTACAGTTTCACCCCGAGTCTATTCTCACCGAGCATGGTTATGACCTGCTGAACAATTTCCTCAAAAGTTAAGTCCAAAAAGGCAGATTAGAACTATGGATATACCCACAGCGCTGGCAAAAATTGTCGACGGCCACAACCTTAGCCAGGATGATACCGCCAAGGTCTTCCACCAAATCATGTCTGGGGAAGCAACAGCTGGCCAAATTGGTGCCATCCTTGCCGCACTGCGCGTGAAGGGCGAAACACCTGAGGAAATTGCCGGGGCCGCCATGACTATGCGCGCCCTCGCCAGCAAGGTAGTTGTTAGAGCAGATCACCTAGTCGACACCTGTGGTACCGGCGGCAGCGGCACTAAGTTATTTAATATCTCAACAGCGGCAGCGTTTGTAACTGCGGCAACAGGTGCCAGTGTGGCCAAACACGGCAATCGAAAAATGACCAGCTTCAGCGGCAGCGCCGATGTACTGGAAGCGGCAGGCGTAGATCTCAATCTATCCGTTGAGCAAATTACTACCTGTATTGAAGAAGTGGGCATAGGGTTTATGTTTGCCCCGGCCCATCACAGCGCAATGCGCTTTGCGGGTCCCATTCGCCAAGAAATCGGCATTCGCACAATGATGAATGTACTGGGCCCTATGACAAATCCCGCAGGCGCGAAAAGACAGGTCATAGGCGTATTTAGCCCAGAGTGGCAATACAAAATGGCCGAGGTACTCAAACTGCTGGGGTCGGAGCACGCCTTGATCGTGCATAGCCAAGGTCTGGATGAAATACGCCTAGACGCACCAACTAACGTGGTAGAACTAAAAGGCGGTGTCATTAGTCAGTATGAAATCAGCCCGCAGCAGTTTGGCTTTAGCCCACGAAGCGACGCTGAATTAAGCGAACTGGTCGCTACGTCTACAGAATCAAGTTTGGCACTGATCAAACAATCAATGACGGAAGACACAAGTGCGGCAGCGGATATTGTTAGCCTTAATGCTGGCGCGTCTATTTATGCTTCAGGCGTTGCGACCAGCTTAGCCAACGGCATTGCTATGGCACAGGACGCCATCTCTACGGGCCTGGCCAACGAGCGATTCAATGAATTAGTTCGCGTAACGAAAATGATGCAAGAGGCGTGATTAGCCATTTATAAATAGTGGGTTCGCCCTTAGCTCCAGTTGAAACGCCGAACCATCAACACCGATTAGAAAAAAGAAAATATCCTATGAGTAATATCCTCGAACAAATCATCCAAACAAAGCATGAGGAATTGGCAGTTCGTAAAGCCCAGTGTTCGTTAGAAGCGCTAATTGAGGTTGCACAAAAAGTCAAGCCAAAAGGTGGTTTTATTGATGCGCTGCGCAAGCAAGCATTGGCAAAAAAACCAGGCGTGATTGCGGAGATCAAGAAAGCCTCACCGAGCAAAGGCGTGATCAGAGAAAATTTTGACCCTGCAGCCATCGCTATTAGTTATGCCGAACACAATGCCACCTGCCTATCAGTGCTAACGGATGAGCAGTACTTCCAAGGCTCGGATGAATATCTCAAAATGGTGCGAGCCTGCGTAGATTTACCCATAATTCGCAAAGATTTCACCATAGACGCTTACCAAGTCTATGAAGCACGGGCACTCGGCGCCGACTGCATCCTGCTCATTGTAAGCGCCCTAGATCAAGAAAACCTGAAAGCGCTTTATCAACTTGCTACAGATATTGGTTTGGACGTGCTGATAGAGATTCACGATGGCGCAGAACTAAGCCGAGCGCTGGAACTATCACCCTCGCTTGTTGGCATCAATAATCGCAACCTAAAGACTTTTACGACCAGCCTGCACACAACCATTGATTTGCTAGCGCAAATACCGGCAAATGTAACTGTGGTTACTGAAAGCGGTATTGCTAAAACAGAAGACGTGGCATTAATGAACAGCCATGGCATTTACTGTTTCTTAGTTGGGGAGGCGTTTATGCGTGAGCAAAATCCAGGCCACGCATTGCAGGAATTGTTTTATATGTGAGGTGGCGCTTGCCCATCATAGGAAAATCTATGGACTTAGCTATAGTCTACCTCTAGCTGAAAACCACAATATTTTTTCCATCCACTGAAATTTTCTCAGCCAGTGAAAGTTCTTTGATGGCTCTACCCACCATTTCTCGGGAACAGCCCACCAAACTACCAATCTCCTGACGCGTAATACGTACTTGCATACCATTAGGGTGAGTAATTGCTGCTGGACTATTAGCCAGGTAATTCAGAGCGTTTTCTACCCGACCAGTAACATCAAGAAACACTAGGTCATAAATTCTGTCGTCGCTATAATTGAGGCGCTGGGCTAATTGACCTGCCACTCTCACTAAACATTCAGGGTGGCGTTGGCAAATCCGTTGAAAATCTGAGACGGCTATTTCAGCAACTTTACATTCTTCTCTCGTTTTGAATGTGGCCTTATGGTTTCTGTTATCGAGCAGCATGGGTACTTCACCAACAAAGTCTCCGCGGCCCAAATAGTCGAGCACCAATTCTCGTCCATCAAGGCTATACCGATATGCGGTAAGAGAGCCTTCCAATATGTAGGTAATGCTACTAGCAATTTCGCCTTCTCTATAAACAATGCTTTTAGCGCGAATTTTTTTAAAAGATGCCACACGTAGAAGTTCTGCTATAGCTGGTGCGCTAATATCGCCAAATGCTGACAAGCAGGAAAGGTTTATGGGAAAGCCTGCAGCTTTGGACAACATAGCAGTAATATCTAAAGCACCACTAAATCTTGAGCTACTGTTTTCCTCATGCAACTTTGTTTGGTTAGCAGATTGGCCTAATCTTACTCTCGCACCATTCTCGTGTTTTGCATTAACTGGGCCATTAGTGTCGCGGACTTTTCTTTTGGAAAATTGAAAAGCATTAAGAAGTGCCTTGGCCATAATCGTTCCGCGCGCCGTTTCATTTACCCGCCTCGAGCTCTTCGTATTACCGGCAGCGGACTTTGACACCGATCTTTGTTGAGTATAAGTAGGCATTGTTTGATCCATTCCTATTGCGGCAGAAAGTACTGCTTGGGTACAAGATGCTAAGGACTGGTGTATGTAACACCCCGCGCCCGATAAACGGGAGCTTTCGCGCTACAACCGGATAAATTTTGGCTATGATCGGGTTCCTTTATACAACTCCCTAATACGAATTGGTGTAGAAGAAATGCATTCAATATCAATATTAGGCACATCTAATGTTGATATTGAATACGCGACTTTTGCCGAGATATTCGCAATTTTCAGAGATCCCAAGCACATCACTGAGTACAATATGAGCCAAATAATTCATTTAACTCAAAACCAAAGCATCTAAAAAGGACCTATTTCAATGCAAGTAAACGTAGCGTGGGGCGGGAATGTTCATTTTAAAGCAGAGAATAGTTCCGGTCATCAGGTACCCATGGACGGTCCAGAAGAAGCCGGAGGCGAAAACCTTGGCAGCCGACCCATGGAACTAATACTCATGGGCTTAGGCGGCTGCACCGCTTACGACGTAGTAGATATTTTAAACAAAAGCCGCCAGCCCTTAGAGGATCTAAAAGTCAGTATCAAGGCCAAAAGGGCTGAAACCATTCCAGCGGTTTTCCAACAAATCGAGATTCACTTCACAGTTGTGGGTGCAGGAGTCGACCCAGGCAGGGTGCAGAGAGCTATAGATTTAACCGCAGAAAAATATTGCTCGGCGTCTATTATGCTAGAAAAAGGCGGCGTTGAAATTACCCATTCATTTGAAATTGTCGCTGGGCTTTAACCTTGGCTTTGACATTTATTTTCCTGCCAGCTTCTTTGATTATTTTGTAGCTCTAGAGCCTGGCTGCAATAGCTTAGATTCGGTAGGTCGTATGGGTCATAGCCTTAGACACTAAGCTCATCACATTCTTCAGTGGCTGCGGGAATACACTGCCCCCTTGCGCCACTGCATTGGCGCCATGCCGAGACTCGTCAGCGCGCATTTCTTCCAGAATCAGCCGACTTTTCTCGTCTTGTTCCGGCAAAGACTCCAAATGCTCTTCTAAATGTTTAACCACTTGATCTTCAGTTGCTTCGACAAAACCAAGGCTAATCCGATCACCCAGCAGGCCCGCACCCACACCTAGCGCAAATGAGGCACCATAAAATAATGGATCAAAAACGCTGGGGCGAGCATCTAACTGATCGAGGCGCTGACGACACCATGACAAATGGTCTTGCTCTTCACCGGCCGCATGCAACAAAGATGCCTTGGCGCTGGCCGATTTAGCAGTCAACGCCTGCCCCTCATACAACGCTTGAGCACAAATTTCGCCTGCATGATTGACCCGCATTAAACCCGCAACATGCTTGCGCTCGTCATCTGACAATTCAGACTCTTGCTGGTCCGCGCCAGGACTACGGCGAGTGCCGGTATGACCGCCTGTTAGTGTCTTCAGACTTCTATCAATGCCACCAATAAGGTCATCAACAAATGAATTTGAATTACGCATAGTAGTTACCCTTATAAACCTTTCTGACGACAATAGTTAGTTACCAATCAATCATTAAGCAAAGACCCATCATTTACTGTTCAACGACCTATTGCCCTATGGCCAATGTCCTTGCGGAAATATCTGTTCCGCCAGCCTATTAAGTCGACACGCTCGTAAGCAAGCACTTGAGCCATTTCAACACTCTCACCTAAACCTACAACACAAAGCACGCGTCCACCGGCTGTCACTACTCTACCATCAGCCAGCCGAGTCCCGGCATGAAAAACTTTAGTGTCTAACAAGTCTTTATCTAAGCCTGTAATCTCGTCGCCGCCCGCATAATCTCCAGGGTATCCGCCTGCGGCCATCACAACACCTAACGCCATCCGCGGATCGAAATCTAACGGCGCATCTGTAAGCGTGCCAGCCACCGCAGAAATTAGGCACTGCAGTAAATCGGCACGCAGGCGCATCATTACAGGCTGGGCTTCTGGATCACCAAAACGACAGTTAAACTCTACAACCTTAATCTGACCCTCATGATCAATCATTAAACCAGCGTACAAGAAACCAACATAAGGCATACCGTCAGCGGCCATGCCCGCCAAGGTTGGATTAATCACTTTCTCCATCGCCAACTTATGCACGGCACTGGTCACCACTGGGGCTGGTGAGTAAGCGCCCATACCGCCAGTGTTAGGACCACGATCACCATCGTCACGGGCCTTATGATCTTGAGAAGAAGCAAAGGGTATTGCCGTTTTACCATCACATAAGCAAATGAAACTCGCTTCTTCGCCCTGCAAAAATTCCTCAATAACCACTTTGTGACCGGCTTCGCCAAAACCGTTGCCGCTGAGCATATCTTCCACCGCTGCAATGGCTTCATCTTCGTTTTGCGCAACGACTACGCCTTTGCCAGCAGCTAAGCCGTCGGCCTTCACAACTATCGGCGCACCATTGTCCCTAATGTAATGAGTGGCTTCGCTTACGTCTGTAAATGAGGCAAAAGCTGCGGTGGGTATATTATGCCGCGACATAAAATCTTTGCTAAATGCTTTAGAGCCTTCTAATTGCGCGGCCGCTTGAGTAGGACCAAAACAAGACAGTCCCGCAGCTGTAAATTGGTCTACTGCGCCTAAAACCAACGGCGCTTCCGGTCCCACTACGGTGAAGTCGACATGCTCAGCGCGAGCCAACGCCATCAAGCCTTGGATATCTGTTGCTGCAACATCTACATTGCGTACATTCGCCTCTAAGCCAGAGCCTGCGTTACCTGGAGCAACCAAAACCTCATCTACTCCGGCACTTTGTGCAAGCTTCCATGCCAGAGCATGTTCACGTCCACCTGAACCAATGACTAATACTTTCATCGTCTCACCTTTTAATTTGCTGGCTACTTATTAGCTTACTGTCTGAGTAAATGGGATGCTTTAATGTCTAAAATGTCTTATGCCCGTAAAGACCATAGCAATACCATGTTCGTCAGCGGCATCAATAACTTCTTGGTCACGCATAGAACCACCTGGCTGAATCACCGCACTAATACCGGCCGCCGCCGCTGCGTCTATGCCATCACGGAAGGGGAAAAATGCATCTGAGGCCATCACAGAGCCCGGCACCACAAGGCCCTCTTCATCTGCTTTTAGACCGGCAATTTTGGCACTAATCACGCGACTCATTTGCCCTGCACCAACACCTATAGTTTGTAGATCTCGAGCGTAAACAATGGCATTGGACTTAGTGAACCAAGCAACTTTCCATGCAAAGTGCAGATCAAGCATCTGGGCTGGCGTAGGTTGCGCTTTAGACACCACGCGAAGCGCGTCTTCATCTAGGCACAACTCGTCGGCGCTTTGCACCAACAAGCCACCACCAACTCGTTTAAGCTCACGACCACGAGGACTGGCATCAAGTGGCCCACAAGACAGCAGGCGTACATTTTTCTTTTGCTTGGCAATCTCAATAGCTTGCGCATCTACGCTAGGTGCTATAACCACTTCAACAAACTGTTGTTGTAGAATAGGTGCGAGTACTTCGCCAGTTAGTGGGCGATTAAATGCAATTATGCCGCCAAAAGCTGAAGTAGGATCCGTGGCAAAGGCCTTGTTGTAAGCCTCCATCAAATTAGCGCCAATACCTACACCGCATGGATTTGCATGCTTCACAATGACACAGGCAGGTTGTTCGAACACTTTCACGCACTCAAGAGCAGCATCTGTATCAGCGACATTATTGTAAGAAAGCTCTTTTCCTTGCAGTTGTTTGTAGGACGCGATCTGACCAGATTTAGCGGGATTCACTTCACGATAAAACGCAGCCTGTTGATGCGGGTTTTCGCCGTAACGCATGTTGTCCATCTTATCGAAAGTAAGCGTCAGTGAATCTGGCAACAACTCCTCAGAACCAAGGTAACCGGCAACGGTTGCATCATATTGAGCAGTATGCCGAAATGCTTTCACAGCAAAACTGCGACACATGCCCTCATCAATAGTATTTGCAGCCAAGCATTCACCAACCTGCGCATAGTCCACGGGGTCGACTACGGTGAGTACGCTGGCATGATTTTTTGCAGCGGCTCGAACCATAGTCGGGCCACCGATATCAATGTTCTCAATGGCCATTTCATCAGTGCAATCGTCCTTGGCAATAGTTGCGGCAAATGGATAGAGATTAACTACAACTAAATCAATTGGATTGATGTCGTTAGCAGCCATTACTTCTTCATCAATACCCCGGCGCGCCAAAATGCCGCCGTGAATTTTCGGGTGCAGTGTTTTCACACGTCCATCCATCATTTCAGGAAAACCTGTATAGGAGGCAACTTCAGTCACCGCAATACCAGCTTTTTGCAGTGCCGTGTAAGTGCCTCCAGTGGAGAGAATCTCTACATCTGCCTTAACTAGGGCTTGGCCTAACTCTGCTAAACCACTTTTATCCGATACGCTAATCAGCGCCCTACGAATATTTATTGGCATCTATCGCTCCTTCCTATAAAGATAATAACTGGGGCTTTGTTGCCCAAATTTCAAATATGATTAATTACTTGCCTGCAAAAACAAAGGCCTCTAGGCAGCTGAGTTCATTTGCTTATGATCTTCATTAACAACATGCAAGTTACTGGTAAAAGCCAGTGCGCCTTTGCTTTGCAAACTCAGCCAAACCACTTGAGCGTCGGCAGAATCTAACGACATAAACGCCCGACAAAGGTGAGACGCACCTAGTCGGCCCAAATAGGCTTCTATGTGCTTACGGGCAATTCGCATACCTTGTTCAGGGCCGTAAAATTCGTGCATTAGCTTGAGATGACGCAGCATAATCTTTAGTTGCTGCTGACGATTTAACAAAGGCTTACCCGCCAACTCAGCAAAAATCCATGGCTGACCAATAGCGCCACGACCAATCATGACGCCATCGGCGCCACTAATTTTTCGAGCTTTTTGCGCGCTGGCCAAACTGTCTATATCACCATTAACCAGTAAAGGAATATTCAGCTTTTGCTTAGCCAGCTGTATTTTTTCGTAACTGGCTTGGCCTTTAAAACGGCAGGCACGGCTGCGGCCGTGCATCACCACCATGCGCGCACCCGCTTCTTGGGCCACACACGCGGCTAATACACCCGCCTCATCATCGATGGTCAGGCCGGTGCGCGTCTTAATAGTCACCGGCACGTCAACAGCGCCGGCAACAGATTCAACAATGCGACCAATATTATCAATATCACCCAACAGCGCAGAACCAGCGGCTTTGCGACAAACCTTTTTCGCAGGACAACCAAAGTTAATGTCTATGACTTCCACGCCTTCACCGACCAAGCGCTTGGCCGACTCGGCCATAACCCGCGGATCGTGACCGGCAATTTGAACAGCATTGGGATTTACGCCAGGCACCAGCACGCGCCGCAAACGACTCTTGCCGGTTTCCCACAACTCAGCTTTTGAGGTGACCATCTCACTAACCATATATCCGGCACCCAGTTCCCAAGCCAACGTGCGAAAAGGCACATCTGTCAGACCAGCCATAGGCGCAAGCGCAAAAGGGCTGCGCAAGGACACGGTAGAGCTTAGTGAAATGGAATTTTCTGGCGCCACAACTGGCATTTTTCTACCTCAGTTTTAGAGGCCGCAATGATAGCGCTGTCGAGGAAAAATCTATAGTAACAAGTAGATTGAAAAGAACAAAAAGAGAACAGAAAAGACGCCAACGAAGGGCGTAACAAAAGACGAAACAAAAGACTCAGGCACGGTCGCATAAAAGCGCGCAAAATAGCGCGCAAGGAGAATGCAAAAATGGGTGTAAAAATGAGCGAAAAAAAGCCGACAAATAATGCCGACCCTATTTTGCAGCGCCTCTAAGCTCATCTGCAAACCCAGAAGCGCAGGCTGTCTACATCTTCATTTCATAAAAGCACAGCTTGTTGCCATCGGCGTCGCGCACGTAAGCACCATAGAAGATGGGCAAACGCTCACCGGGCGCACCGTCGTCGGTAGCACCCAACTCCATCGCTTTGGCATACAGGCGGTCAACGCCAGCACGGTCGCCGCCAGGAATCGCAATCATGTTGCCATTACCGGAAGCAGGCGCTTCTTCATTGTAAGGCACGCAAATGGCAATCATCGGCGCATCAGGGCCAGTGCCATAGAACTTAATGCGATCCATGCCAATCAACTGGGTAGCACCCAATTCAGCAAGTAAGGCACCGTAAAACTCGCAAGCGCTGTCCATATCGCTCACACCAATAGTGGTATATCCAATCATTCCAAACTCCTAGTTAAGATAGCCTGAATCTTTTACAGCTAACCCTAACCCACATGCAACCTATAATGAGGACCAAGCCGAAAAACCCGAGAGAAGCATCAATCCAAACGACACACGGTAAATATAGAAAAAACGCACAACAAAGGAATTGTTCCCCCACAAACCATCGCTTTAGTAAAAAGTGCGAGATGTTCCCCCACAGATCGTGGCCCTAATAAAAAGAGTTCCCCCACAGACCATGGCCTTAACAAATAGAAAGACCACACAACAAAGGAATTGATTCCCCACAGACCATCGCTTTAATAAAAAGAGCCCCCCACAATCCATCGCCTTAACAAATAGAAAGACCCCACAACAAAGGAATTGATCCCCCACAGACCATCGTTTTAATAAAAACCAACCCCAACCAAACACGCCCACTGCTCTTCTATAATCGGCGCTTCAAATTGAATACTCGGATAAGCTGCCATCACTTCATTAGCCTGTTCAGCCAGCACCCCCGATAAGACCAAACGTCCACCCGGGCTAAGCAATCCGACAAATTCGTCAGCTAAACTGATCAATGGCGCTGCCAATATGTTGGCTACAAGAACGTCGAAGGCGCCTGCAAATTTGGCACGCTCCGAGTCTGGCAATTGCTGCCACTGAGCTAACGACAAAGTATCGATATTGGCAGCGATATTATTGAATTCAGCGTTTTCGTTAGTCGCAAGCACAGCTTGTTCATCGTGATCTACTGCCACTACCTCAGCGCCCAAAAGCGCCGCGCCAATAGCCAATATTCCAGACCCACAACCAAAATCCATCACTCGTTGCTGGGGTTCAAGGTGAGATGCTATCCACTCAAGACACATGCGCGTTGTGGGGTGACTGCCGCTACCAAAAGCTAAGCCAGGCTCTAAATATAAATAAGTTTGGTCGCTTTCGACAGTTGATGCTTCGACAACCTCGCCCGCGCCCTCAAAAGACTTGGGCTGCAACCATAACCGGCCACCGAATTGAGCATTGACCGCATGATTGAGCATGCGCAGCTGCCAATCTTCTTCACCAACAAAGTCCACTTCCAAGCGCTGGTGAATATCGGCATCAATACTGGTTAGGGCTTCTCGAAGCGCGGGAATATCCGCATCTAGGGGGAACAGTGCTTTAAGCCGAATACTACTCCACAAAGGAATAGCGCCTGGGTCAGGCTCAAGTACTACCTCGTCGGCTAAGCTTTCTAACGTCACAGCGGATGCACCGGCTTGAATCAGCAACTCTTCCGCCATTGCTACATTTACAGACGTCAGCGACAACGTTACCTGTAGCCAGCTCACGAAAGTTTAAACAGCGCTGATCCAGTAGAGACAGCCTCACCGTTCGCCACACATATTTCAGTAACAATACCCGAGTGCACCGCGGTGATTTCATTCATCATTTTCATACTTTCAATAATGCACAGCACTTCGCCAGCGTTAACCTGCTGGCCCAGTGCAACAAAAGGTTGGGCATCCGGATTCGCCGCCTGATAAAACACACCGGCCATTGGCGAAATCACAGTCTGCGTGGGCACGGGCGCAGCTTGTGTTGCAAGCACGGCGGTAGAAACACTGGGAGCAGAGACAGCACTAGACTGCCCAGGTGCTGAATTTGGCATAACAATACGAATGGACTCATCGCCACTACTCACTTCAAGCTCAGAAATACCTGACTCTTCTACTAGCTCAATTAATTTTTTTACTTTGCGCAGATCCATATTGCTCTCCAATGACTGCTGGCCCAGCCGCTGCATCGTCACCCAACTTTATCGGACCTGCTGCGGCAGCTTTTACTAAGGATTTGTTAAATTGCGTGACGCCGCTTGCAGGGCAAATTCATAGCCTTGAGAACCCAATCCGGCGATGACGCCCACAGCAATATCACTCAAATAGGACGTATGGCGAAAGGTCTCGCGTGCGTGGACATTAGATAAATGCACTTCAACAAAAGGAATAGACACCCCAAGAAAAGCATCGCGCAAGGCGATACTCGTGTGCGTAAGTGCACCCGGGTTGATAATAATGAAATCAACACCGTCAGCCTTGGCTTGATGCACAGCGTCAACTAACTCGTGCTCGGCATTACTTTGCATGCAGGTCATGGTTTGACCCTGCTGGGCGGCCAAGCTCACCAAGCGGGCTTCGATATCTGCCAAAGTTTCATTGCCATAAACGTCTGGCTCTCGAGTCCCCAGCAAATTTAGATTTGGGCCATTGAGTAGCAAAATTTTTGCATTAGGATTAACCATAAAACACCTTCAGGTAATATCGCCCAGCAATTGGGCAAAATTTTTATCTACATTCACAATGCGAGAAGTTTATAGCTAAACGCGGCTATTTAGCTACACGTTCAAAGATTTTTTATCACTCTATACTTGCCTTATATCTTGGAGGCAGCCAAAACTCGGGCTAAATGAGCAGAGAAACGTGCCACGTCCACTTCACCTTGCACCCTAAATTCTTCTATCTCGCGCGCATCTTCATCAAAAAACACCATACTTGGAGGCCCAAATAAACCAAAATGCTTCAACAACGCACGGTCAATTTCATCATTAGCGGTTACATCGGCTTTCAGCAAAGTATATTGCTGCAGCAAGCTAGCCACCTCAGGCGCAGGAAAAACATTACGCTCCATGATCTTGCAGGAAATACACCAGTCCGCGTATAGATCCAACATAACCGGCTTATCGCTGGCTAATATCAAACCTTCCACTTGCTCTAAGCTTTTTACTGGCTGCCATTGCACTTCATTCGACTCACCCGCACCAGCGCTTCCGCCACCATAGCTGCTAGCAAACTTAAGCGGTTGTAGCGGATCAACGGCGCCGGAAGCTGCGCCCACTAAACAAAAAGCACCCCACATCAGCATGATTAAACCTACCATCTGGCTGAATTTGGAAGTTGCATCCTTCACCGTGAAATCTAACGCACCAAGGAATACCCCGCTGCCCAACAAGAGAATTGCCCAGAGGGCTAAAACCATTGAGCCCGGCAACAACCGTTCCAACAGCCATATCGCCACGCCCAATAAGCCAACACCAAAAGCGCCTTTGACTAAATTCATCCAAGCACCAGCGCGAGGCAGCCAATGCCCTCCACTGCCACCCACAACAAGCAGCGGCACGCCCATACCCATGCCTAGGGCAAAAAGCGTACTACCGCCCAACACCACATCTCCGGTGTTGGATATATAGATCAGTGCGCCGGCCAGAGGTGCCGATATACAGGGCGAAACCACCAAGCTGGAAAGCGCGCCCATAACAAAGACCGAAGGGTGTCGACCGCCACCCTGAGCGCCACTACGCTCACCTAACCACTGCTGCAAACCTTGCGGCAGCGCCAATTCATAAAAACCAAACATGGACCCTGCCAGACCCACAAACACCACGGCAAAGGTAATAAGCACTGCCGGGCTTTGCAGTTTGGCCTGCAAATTCAATTCGGCGCCAAATAAACCCACCAAGGAGCCGACCAGGGCGTAGGTCAAGGCCATGCCAAGTACGTAGGCCATGGACAAGCTAAAGGCGCGGGACTTAGATAAGCCCTCACCTTCACCAACAATGATGCTGGATAAAATCGGCACCATGGGAAATACACAAGGTGTAAAGGCCAGACCAATACCCAGTAAGAAAAATATCGCCCAAGAGTAGGCATAGCTTTCCTCTGCTAAAACACGAGCCAATTCTCGATCTTCGGTTTCAGCGCTTTCGACCGCTTTGCCAGTTGCGGGAGTTGCAGAAGATGCCGCCGCTGAACTCGATACCTTGTTTGGTGACGATGCACCACCGAATGAGGTATCTGCACCAAACTGGGGGGCTTGGCCGGCAGGAATTAGCCCCGCGGGTGTAAAAGTAAAATCTCTGGTTTCCGGCGGATAACACAAGCCTAAATCAGCACAACCCTGGTAGTTAATGCTGATCGTTGCGCCATTTGTGGGACTACCAATCAACGGCACTTCGATCTCAACGTGGTCGTAGTAAACCTCTACCTCACCAAAGTACTCATCAACTTTGGTTTTTCCATCAGGAATTTTGGCCTCAGCCAACATCGCCCCGCCCTGGTCAGCAGACAGCTGAAATGCGAACTGATGCTGATATAAATAATATCCGGGCGGCATCTGCCAGCGCGCAACAATAGTCCTATTTGGGTTAAGTTCAGCAGTTAAGCGGAAAGCTTCATCCACACGCAAAAATTCTGGCTCTTCACCCAACCAATCGGTTGCGGCCTGAACACTAGATACCCCAAAGGTCAACGCTGCGGCAATCACGATGGCGCAAAGACGAGCCCAGCTCACATTCGGCCTAGGCGTAACCTCGATCGGCGCGGGCTCAATAAACCCAGGTGCTGGCTTGCTCGGCACGGGTGCTGACTTGTTCAGCGTCACTGCACCAGACAGAGAATTAGAAAAAATGGTTCCCACGATTAACCTCGCAATAATTTCAACACAGCTTTCAGCATTATTTCCAACACTTCTTTTAACGCTAAACCGAACTCTGCACACGGCGAATAATACCGGCACTGTCCGCGCATTGTTAGCTTAGCCGGCCAACATTACGCCGGATCTCACGACAAGAGGGCCTGCGACCTTATGAGAGGTCCTGAAAATGCGTCTCGCGGAGGATAACTCTATAGATATCTAGCGCATGTCGTTAAGATACGCTCAGCACACTTTCATTTAATTACACAGCGCCCCTCAACGACCAACGCAACATGAACTATGTACATTGAAGCAACTCGCAGGAAGGATACTGGTGTGACGACATCAAACAGCCCTACAGCGCCTCATACTGTGTATCTTTCTATGCTCGTTTCTTTACTTTTGAACATTCTCAGTGGCTGTGCGGCAATAGCCCCCAACTCTAACGGGGCAGCTAGGGCAAATGATGTAAACATTGACCCCGCACTCCAGCGCCAACTTTACAAACTTGAAGACCAAGCCGAATTCGCCATTAAGCAGAATCACCTCACTTACCCAAAGGAAGGCAGCGCAGTGAGTCTTTTTGAGCAAATGCTCACCCTCAACCCAGGCAACAAAGAAGCCATTCGTGGTCTTGAGCAAGTGGTAGAAGAATATGTTGCTTTGGCTTTAGCCGCTGCCAATGAGCGACTGTTTGCAAAAGCCAAAGCTATGCTCGCTCGCGCCAAACTAGTTGATGCCGACCACCCCTCAATAGCACCAACCATGAAGCAAATACATCTACTGGAAAAAGCCAAGCGCAAAACCATTAAGTTAAACGCCAAGCAACTATTCACTGCAGCGACAAAAAGCCAAATTACCACTCTCGTTAAGGCTGGTAGCAATAGCTGTCATTACGCTATTGCTGTAAATAACGACGAACAAGGGCGCTGGATCTACAAAGCAATAAAAGACGCAACATTTAACAGACGCCCAAAGGCTAGAATAATTATTTCTTCACCAACAAGAATCGAGCAAATATGTTTAACGACCCCATAAGCAAAAAAATCGCGCGCAGCCGAGCAGTGGCAGGATTACTTACAAACAGGGGACCAACAGGCAGATTAATCATTGCGCTCAGTATTTTGTTCGCCGTCGCAGGATGCGGCGAAACCACAATGAGCAATGGCGCTACCGCTTCTAGCAGTGCCAGCACCACACCGGCCCCTTTACTAGAAGTTAGCCACGCCAAAGTGCGAGGCCTATTGCCTGGCCGCAATATGACAGCAGCCTACTTCACTCTGAAAAACAACCGCCCTACTGCTGTAACACTGAGCGGTGCTAAATCCGCTTCTGCAACTGCGGTAGAGATGCACACCGTAGAAATGGTGGCAGAACAAATGCGCATGCGGCCACTCGCAGAGGTGGTTATAGAGCCCGGACAAAGCGCGACGTTCGTCAGCGGCAGTCACCATTTGATGCTATTCGAAGTTGCAGAAATTGAGACCTCTATGACAATTATCTTACAGTTTAAAGATGGCACCGAGCTACCCATAGAGTTCAGCAAGGTCAATATCTCAGGTGGCGCGAATTAACTAGCATTTGCAGCAATCGCCCCAAACATCACCAGTAGTACAAACGTAATACCAATTAACTTAGGAATAAGATTAAGAATGAAATGGAAATTCTGGCAATCAACAGATGCAAACTTGGGTCAAACTGAGGCAGCCGACGGCAAAAGCTCAAAGAGCAAGCTTGCTCGCATGGCAACCGCTCTCATAGGTCTGTACCTGTTGATCGCTATAGTTGTCGGCGTTATCTGGTCCATAGAACCTGCGGGGATTGATAGCTTCGAAAGTCCAGGGCAGGAACCCACTTCAGGTCAAAGCACAGTTACCGGCACAACTACTACGGCGACCTTTATTGCCGTGGCAGAAAAAATGTTAAACAAAACTGGCGGCTATCTCAGCAACGATGTATTCCCGCCGGGTGTTTGGCTAGATAATATGCACAACTGGGAATTTGGCGTGCTCACGCTATTGCGCGATACCGCGCGAGTTTATCGCAACGATATTTCCAGATCCCAAAGTCAGTCCGCAGAAAATAAAAACCTAGCTGAGGCTGAGGGTAAATTTTTCTTTAAGAACGACTCGTGGTTCTTACCCAGCACTGAAAATACTTACGCGGAAGGCATCGACTTCTTTAAGGTTTACCAACAACAACTCGCCAACAACCAAAACAACGAAGCACAGTTTTACGCCCGCGCAGATAACTTACAGCAATGGCTGGCGACAACGGAAACCCGCCTAGGCAGCTTGTCGCAACGACTCTCCGCCAGCGTTGGTAAGCGTCAACTCAACACAGACCTAGCTGGTGACAGCTCGGCCAGCCAAAGTACCAGCGCGCCAAACGATCAATTAGTACAAACACCTTGGCTAGAAATTGATGACGTTTTCTACGAGGCTCGCGGGTTTACTTGGGCATTGCTAAATCTATTGAAGGCTGTAGAAACAGATTTTGGCGAAGTACTGGACAAAAAGGCGGCTAGAGTTTCGCTGCGACAAATCATTCGAGAATTAGAGCCCACGCAGCAAACGCTTTGGAGCCCCATGGTACTTAACGGCGACGGCTTCGGTATTGTAGCTAATCATTCTCTGATCATGGCATCGCACATTTCCCGCACAAATGCAGCCATTACCGACTTAAGGACCCTGCTCACCCAGGGCTAGGTGAAATGGGGCGGCGCGTTTTTCGATACCTTCAACAGCTATCGTTAACACGCGCCGATTATGCTTCCACCCAAACACCTTTGCTGATCATTACCCAAGTCCCACAACATACCGAGGCATTACAACTAGCATGTCGCCCAGACATAGGTATTATCTGACTAGCTCGGTGGAGCGGATGCGGGGGCATCCTTGGGGAAAAAATCTATTTATAGGGTTACAGCAGTACATATTCTATATGCATTAAGAACCTTTCAACTTAGGGTTATACGCGGCCGTTCTTCAATAATTTAATTTTCTGTTGGGGACCGAAATGAATGATCTTTCTCTAATCCCACCGTTAGTAGGTGTAGTGGGTTTACTTGTCTCGTTTGTGATTTATGCCGTTGTGAGGAGTTATGATCCTGGCACTGCTGCATTAAAAAAGATTGCCGATGCCATACACGAGGGTGCCATGGTGTTTATGCGTCGTGAATACATTATGTTGTCCATGTTCGCATTGGTGCTATTGATTGGCATTTACTTCACTCCTGGACTAGGTCCTAAAACAGCCACCGCATTCTTAGCTGGCGCTGTGTCCTCAATGCTTGCAGGTTGGTTCGGTATGTACACCGCCACCCAGGCGAATGTTCGAACAACCACCGCTGCACATAATTCAGGCCAAGCTGCCGCGTTATCTGTGGCTTTCTTTGGCGGCTCAATAATGGGCTTAGCCGTTGCTTCATTAGGTCTAATGGGCTTGGGGCTTATTTATTGGCACTTCGGTGGCGACCCAGAAACAGTCCACCACATTCACGGCTTTGGCATGGGGGCATCGGTAGTCGCCTTGTTCTCCAGAGTCGGTGGCGGCATTTTCACTAAGAGCGCTGATGTAGGTGCCGATTTAGTTGGCAAGCTAGAGCAAGGTATTCCAGAGGATGACCCCCGCAACCCGGGTGTTATTGCCGACAACGTAGGCGACAACGTCGGTGATGTGGCAGGTATGGGATCAGATATCTTTGAATCCTACTGCGGCTCTATGATTGCAACTATCGCTATTGCCGCCACCTTAGCGCTAGGCTCTTTGAACATGTTGGTGCCAGGTGCCAGCGAAGGTGACGCTCGCGCCGCGCTGATGTTTTTACCTTTAGCGCTGGCCTCGGTTGGCCTCATCGCCTCCATTATTGGCATTGGCATTGTGCGCGGTTTTTCCGCAGCAAACCCTGCTGTAGCACTGCGTATTGGTATGATTGGCACTCCGATCTTATTCATCGCGGCAGGTTACTTCTTACTCCAAACACTTGGCATATCAAATAACATTTGGTTGTCCGTTGTGTTTGGTGCCGCAGGCGGCGTTGGTATCGGTCTCATCACTGAGTACTACACCTCCGCAGCGCCGGTAGTGCGCATTGCTGAATCTGGCAAAACCGGCCCAGCTACTGTCATGATCACCGGCTTAGCCGTGGGCATGCAATCTGTTGTGGGTCCACTACTTATCATTTGCGGCATTATTTATGTTTCAACTGAACTAGCAGGCCTATATGGAGTTGGCGTTGCAGCTGTTGGTCTTTTGGCAACAGTAGGCATGACAATGGCAGTAGACGCATACGGTCCAATCGCTGACAACGCTGGCGGCATTGCAGAAATGGGTGGCCTCGGCGAGGAAACTCGAGCCATAACAGATTCATTAGATGAACTAGGCAACACCACCGCGGCCATGGGTAAGGGTTTTGCCATCGGCGCAGCAGCATTAGCGGCATTAGCTATTATTGCAGCCTTCGTAGAAACCATAAGCAGTCAACGTGGTGGCGACTTCATCCTGCATATTGGTGACCCTATGGTTCTCATCGGCTTGTTCATAGGCGGCATGGTGCCCTTCCTAATAGCCAGCATGACCATGACCTCCGTGGGTGAAGCTGCAATGGAAATGATTGAAGAAATTCGCCGTCAATTCCGCGAAATTCCCGGCCTTATGGAAGGAACAGCAGATCCAGACAGCGCCAAATGTGTAGACATTGCAACCACTGCAGCGCTACGTCGTATGTTAGCCCCAGGGATTATTGCGGTAGCCGTGCCAATCGTTGTTGGCTTTGGCCTTGGTGCGGAAGCACTTGGCGGCTGCCTAGGTGGCGCACTATTAGGTTGTGTATTACTTGCGCTGACTATGGCTAATGCCGGCGGCGCGTGGGATAACGCTAAGAAATATGTTGAGAAAGGTAATTTGGGCGGCAAAGGTTCTGACGTTCACGCAGCAACAGTAGTCGGCGACACGGTGGGAGATCCGTTCAAGGATACCTCTGGTCCAGCCATGAACATTCTGATTAATGTTATGGCTATTGTCAGTTTGGTTATTGCACCAGTTCTGAGTTGAGTCTCGACTAAGGATTGGTCAAAGGATCGAGCAAAACGATCCGCATTAAAAAAGGGGCTTCGGCCCCTTTTTTCTACTCCGCTATTCGGGTTTAGCGTCCAGCATTGCGCCTAATGCTTCCCAAGATTTCAGTTTGTGTCTTTCGAAACCCAACCAATACAACCTAGCTATTACTGCACCGATTAAACTACCTAAAAAAAGTGCGCTTTGGCCAAGTTCAAACAAAGAATATTCAGTGCTACGCCAAAAAATTAGGTTGAATAGGAAAAAGAAAAGAAGCGTATTAGATAACGTGAAGACGAAGAAGTTACTTGAGCAACTTGCGTAAAAAGGCGGTTTAAACCAAACACTAAATAGCTCCAATAGCCTGTGGGTTATTGGGTGTATCCTTTCAGCCGGAATACCTAGTTGCTCCAACTCGGCTCTTGCCAGCTCACACTGCTGGCTGAATCCGTCTTATTTGCTATTGTCCACAGTCGTCTCTCCAACACAGCCATCTAATCATGACTGCGATAGCTGAGAGTCAAATGCCAGCCATACACTTACAAAATGCAATGCTTTACAGACACTGATTTGGCAGATCCTTAACCCAGAAATTTCGCTATTTCCAACAGAGCGTCCAAACAACCCGGCCATTAATCACTTCCAGATTGTGAGAATACATTGAGGAGTGGGACCAGAGTTGCGCAGGCGGTGGCTTATTTGCCTTTCTGGCTTTTGTTGTGGGGTTAGATTTCTGGCTTGTCTTTTTGTTTCGCTCTCTGTTCGGATTTCAGGCCCAAGTTCCGGACAACCTGCGCCCTGTCTCTTATACACATCTCCGAGCCCACGAGACGGACTCCTATCTCG
>CAJXUL010000003.1 GCA_913060615.1 uncultured Gammaproteobacteria bacterium
TCTACACCTCTCTATTCGTCGGCAGCGTCAGATGTGTATAAGAGACAGCTGCATTGTCGCTGCAATTTTTTTGGCGAGGCCACGCCGCTGGCTTCTAACAGAACATGTTCTATTGGAAACTCGCCTAACTGCGCTCTTAATGTTTCCAGCGCCTCGCTCAAGTCTTCACCAATAGTGCAGCACACGCAGCCATTGGTGAGGCCGATGACTTTGCCGTCTGGCGATTTTTCTTTGATCCATTTAGCGTCTAGGTTGATGTCACCAAAGTCGTTAACCAATACCGCTAAGTTGGATGGCGGGGAGTCGCTGGTCAAAATGCTATTGATTAGGGTTGTCTTACCGGCGCCCAGATATCCGCCAATTATGGAGATGGGGATATTGTTCATAAGGTTGTCGTTGGGAACACTTTGCCCTCGAAAACCGTGGCGTAAATGTTGATGTCCCGCAGATTCATTGGGTCGCAGGTAAGTGGATCTTCATCCAGTACGGTGAAGTCGGCCCGCTTGCCTGAGCGAATGCTGCCGGTGATGTCTGCCATACCCATAACATGTGCCGCGTTGATGGTAATGGCTTGTAGGGCTTGTTGTTGGGTAAGACATTCTTCAGGGCACATAACGTCGCCCTCTGAGTTGATTCTATTCACTGCCACCCATGCGCTGTTTAAGGGTTCTGCTGGTGCCATGGTAAAATCAGAGTGCAGGGTGGTGTTAATGCCCTCGCGGAAACAGGTGCCAAGCCGGGCCATTTGCGATGCTCTCTCATAGCCTACTGCGTCTTTCGCGTACATGTCTGAAAGTTCATGTAGGTAGTAGGCGTTGGCGGAAACCTGCCCGCCTAGGGCCTTAATCCGCTTGATCTGTTCAGGGGTACTTATACCAAAATGTTCGAAGGTATAACCATGATTGAATCGTGGTCGTTCGAACTGCATTTTTTCTAGCACATCTATTGCCAGCTCTAGTCCTAGGTCACCAGTTACATGCACATGGATTTGGAATCCAGCATGCCAGTAAGCGCGAATGTTTTTTTCCAAAATTTCTGGCGGCATTAACCACTCGCCATGGTGTTCATCGATATAGCCCGGAGCCTGAAGTTGTGCCAAAGCGCTGAAAAATGCGCCATCGCTGAACATTTTAATGTGTTTACCAAAGTGCAGGCGGTGGCTGTTGCGCTCGACGAGCCCTTCGGCTTTTTCCACCGCCTGCTCTAACGTTCTGCCACCGCCACTCATTCGTGCAGAATGGGCGACAAGTCGAGTACGAAAGGGCACTTCGTCGCCTTCAAGCAATTGCGCTAATGTTGTGGCTTCGGTTTCAAAGTCAAACAGTCCGGTAGCAAGATCGCCAATGGTGGTGTGGCCGCCATGGTGAACAACCTTCTTAAGTCGTTCTAGCCCGGCTGCATAAACGTCTGGCGCAAGTATCCAAGGGTTAAGGTGTTTGATGGCGTAGCCTAAGCCGTTTTCAAAGAAGTGCCCGTTGTTGATATCAATCTGGTCGCCTTGTTTGATGTCATCAATGTTTACCCCAGCCATTTGCATTGCTGCATCGTTCATATACAGCTCGTGAAAGGAGCGGTGCCAGACAACTATGGGTCGAGTGGTACTTATGGCATTGATGCGCGCTTTGCTCATAGGCCCATGCCACAACTGATGGAACCCCCAAATGAACAGCGGTTCAGGCTCATCTGCGCCGCCGTCATTTTTGCCGGCATGCAGGGTTTGCATTCGTTCATCAAATCCATCTTTTGTTGTAGTGGGCTCCACTGTGCCCCATGGGAGTTTCCAGCGCATGGCGGTAATAAATTCCATGGGCAGTAAAACAGCCGCCATGCTGGGGTGTAGGTGGGGGTCGATAAAGCCGGGGCAGATCACTTTATCGGCAAACTGTTCATCCACCTGATACTCCTGACCCTCAAGCCACGGCTGCATATTTTCCCGCTCGCCCACCTCAAGAATAATGCCATCGCGCACCAGTACTGCGCTGGCTCTGGGCATGGAGTCGTTCATGGTAATGATTGAGCGCGCTGGGTAGAGGGTTAACATGAATACTTCTCCGCTGTCAGTTTTGGCGTAGGGCTTGCTACGGATTCTTAAATAAGGCCTTTCAGTCTAAATCTTTTTGTTCAAGGCCTTTAGTTCAAGGCCTTTAGTTCAAGGCCTTTAGTTCAAGGCCTTTAGTTCAAGGCCCTCAAGCTGAGGCCCTTGGTTTAAGATTCTTAGTTCACGATAGTTGCACTAAGAGCATTAACGTTAATCGCAGCTTTTTATCAGCCTGCAAGAATGCCCTTAATATTGTGAAAAGAAAACGGCGGTTTGAGCAGGAATTTGTCACGTAAATTTACCCGTTACCAAGATGGCTGTAGAGTTAGCCGTCTACCGGTGATTACACCGATTTTCCAGATTTTCTGAGGTATATATGGACCCCATTAGTCAGGGTGTGCTGGGCGCATCCTTTGCTCAGGCTGCTGCCAAAAACAAAGAAAAAATTATTGCCGCTGCTTGGTTTGGGGCGTTGGCAGGTATGGCGCCAGACTTAGATGTGGTAATCCAATCGCCGTCAGATCCGTTGTTGTTCTTAGAGTTTCACCGGCAGTTTACCCACGCATTGATCTTTATTCCGCTGGGGGCGCTGTTGGTGGCGTGGCCACTGTTTAAGTTGCAGGTGCGTTTTTTTCAGCCGTATTTGTCACTGCGGGAAAGCTACTTGTTTTGTTTGTTGGGCTATGCCACCCATGGCCTGCTGGATGGGTGTACTTCCTACGGCACACAGTTACTCTGGCCGTTTAGCGATGAGCGTTTTGCGTGGAATAACATCTCTATCATTGACCCCCTGTTTACTTTGCCGTTGCTGGTTTTAGTGGCGTTAGCGGGTTACAAACGTAGGCGCGGTTTTGCTATTGCCGCGTGTCTTTGGGCTTTGAGCTACCTGAGTTTAGGTTGGCTGCAAGTAGATCGCGCAGTTGCCGCTGGAGAGTTAGTAGCAGCCCAGCGCGGTCATACTCCTGAACGATTAACTGTGAAGCCGAGTTTTGCCAATTTGTTTTTGTGGAAGGTCATTTACGAATTTGACGGTGATTATTATGTGGATGCGGTGCGGGTACTAAATGAGCCGCAGTGGTGTGAGGGTGAAAGCATTGCAAAATTTGATGTCGACAAGCAATTTCCCACCTTGGCACCAGAGAGCCAGCAGCGTATTGATATAGAGCGATTTCGCTGGTTTTCTGATGACTATTTGGCCGTTAATGGGCTGGGTCAGGTGATAGATATGCGTTACAGCTTTTTGCCAAATGAGGTGGCGGCCATGTGGGGTATTGAAATAACGCCCTTAAAGCCAGACACCCATGTTGCTTGGTGGGCCAACCGCGATTTAGACGAGTCCCAGCGGGAGGATTTCTATAACCTACTCTCGGGGCAAAGCTGCCTGTCGCTATAGAGCGCAATGGCAGTGGTGAATAGCAGCGGCTGTTTATTGAATACTCCTACAGACACTTCTAAGGCGCTTTTATAAAATAGGCACTTTGAACAATCGTTTTCGAAAGGCGTGCACAAAATTTAACAAAGGGTATGTATGAAATCACTGACAGAAATGAGCATGGTTGTAGCGGAGTTGCTTAAGGAGCATGGAGAAACGGTGGCCGTTGCGGAAACCTCAACCGGTGGTCTAATTTCTTCGGCGCTTCTGGCGGTACCGGGTGCATCTGCTTATTACAAAGGGGGCTCGGTGATTTATACACTAGAGTCGCGCAAAGAATTGCTGGGTATTAATCGTTCTCACGTTAAGGGGTTAAAGCCTATGACGGAAGCCATGGCACTGCGTTTTGCAGAAGTTGCACGTGCGCAATTGAATGCAACGTGGGCGATTGCTGAGTTGGGCATAGCCGGCCCAACAGGTGCACCTTATGGCGTGGATGCTGGAACGAGTGTGATCGCTGTAGACGGGCCGCAGCCAATGACCATAACTGTTGCAACTGGAACCTGCGACCGCGAAGAAAACATGTGGGCCTTCACTGCTGCGGCCTTTCAATTGTTTGGTCGCGCATTGGCAGTTAGATAAGCTCTCTTAGCCTTTGCAAAAGCGGTATTGCTACCGGCCGCTTTGTCGCTGCCCAGTAAACGGTCTGTCGCCCCTCGGCGTTGCGATTGAACCGTTCATGGTGTCTTGGTCTATTTGTCCGGTGTATGTCAGTTCAAAAGTGCCAAAGGCAGTTTTCATCTGAAAAGGGAAGCTGAACGAATTGCCGACCACTTCTATTGCATCAATCGCAATAGTGGCTTTGGGTCCAGCCAAGGCACCCGAAAATTCCCCTGGTGCCTTCTCCAAAATAGTCAAAGTTGGCGTAGATTTGCCCCTAGGCCCATCTACCGCCAATAGCCATTCGCCGCTGATAGGGACGGCGGCATGTAGGCTTATGCTAAAAGTGAAAAAAAGCAGGGTGGCGAATACGAAAGACTTCAAATACTGCACAGTGTTGTTCCTAAATTGATTATTATTATTTGCTCAGCGTGAATAATACAGCGGAGAAAGATAGCAAAAACAGTTTTTGAATTTACTGCCGCTGATCAAGTTTTGGTTAAACGTTTGCTGAAAGGTGTGGCGCAAGGTGTGGCAAAAGAGGTCGTGGCTTGGCCTCGTTATGGCCTTTTATCCAACGTATGCCAAACCCTCCTAAGCTACCGCTTATACCAACAGCTGATAAGCGGTTGGGCGCGTTTTACGCCCTACCTCTTGCCAATTGTTGTGGTTACCTTCTTTTGGGGGTGGCGGGGCAGTTCAACTTAATGATCAAATTCCAAAATAGCTCGGCCCGTAATTTGGCCACTTTGTAGCGCTTGTGCGGCTTCATTAATTTGGTCGATTTTGTATCTAGCCGTGACCATCCCTTGAAGATTCAGGTGGCCGCTGTTTTGCCATTCAAGAAAGCGTGGAAAGTCTCGGTCTGGCGCACAGGATCCGCCAATACTGCCAACGAAGCGCTTTTCATTAATCAGTACATCTACTGCATTAAGCTCCACAGTGGTTGTGGGCACGCCAACCAATATGGCTGTGCCACCTCCTTTAGCGCCGAAGTAGGCTGTTCTGCACGCGGGCACAATCTGTTCCATAGTTTGCTTTATACCGATGCAGTCAAATGCGTAGTCAACACCTGAAACCGGCTGCCGCGAAATATTGAATTGTCCTGGTCGAGGGGTCAGGGCATGGATGGCGGCCACTGGGTCTTCCTTGCTGGCATTAATGCAGTGAGTTGCGCCAAAGGTTTTAGCAAATTCTAGCTTACCGTCATCTAGATCCACCGCGATGATTGGATGGGCTCCGGCCATCTTTGCGCCAACTACCGCAGATAAGCCAACACCGCCTACGCCAAATATGGCAACGCTTTCGCCTTTCTGTACATCTGCGGTATTAATTACCGCTCCGGCGCCGGTCATTACCGCGCAGCCAATGATTGCGCTGACATCTTTCTCGATATTTGGATCTACCTTCACCACATATTGCTCATCTGCAATGGTGTGATCTGCCCAAGTAAAAACGTTTTGTGAGGTGGCTATGCCGTCGCTGACCTGTAGGTTTGCAGCTTCCGGTGGGTTAGCTGCGGTCTCGATATCTCTAGGCACCCAAGTGACCATAACAATGTCACCTTCTTTTACGTGGCTAACGTTGCTACCTGCCTTTAGTACGATGCCCGTGGACTCATGGCCAAGAATGATTGGATTTTTTCGGGGGGCATGCATTTGATGTAGTTGGGAATGACAGATACCAGATGCAAATTGGCGTACCACCACCTGGTTTGGTTGTGGGTCGGGTAATTCAATGGATTCTATTCTAAGTGTATTGCTGTCTTGTGGCAGTACTACCACGCGTGCTTGTGTTCCCATCCTGCTTCTCCTATTTAGCTGCTCCAATTTACCTTGACTAGGAAATTTGTATATAAAAATGTCTGTGGAAAATTTGGCCTGTAGTCCAAGCAAAGAAATGTGCTTATGCAATGATTTAAAGCGGCGTTGTTTATGCCACTATTGGTCGACAATTTGGGTGACAGTTGTTGGATGATTTTTTATCAGTGGGTCGCGCTTTAGCGACAGTTTGTGAATAAAAATATAACTCTTATTAAGCAGTCCAATGCCGAGTGTGAGCGCTGGGCTGTGGGACAAACCACACCGAAATAATTCGGCACTAACTCATAAGTAACTTTTAAATAAAAAGGAAATTTGATGAAGCTACATGAAGCCCCTTCTCCTAACGCCCGCAGAGTCCACATCTTTATGTCTGAACTGGGTATTGAATGTGAGCGCGTTGCGGTAGATATTCGCGCAGCGGAAAATTTATCAGCTGAGTTTTTGGCGAAGAATCCGGGTGGGCGAGTGCCAGTTTTAGAGTTAGATGACGGTACCTTTATTGGTGAGTCCGTAGCTATTTGCCGCTACTTAGATTCCATTGCTGCGAACTCGGCGGCCCCCAGTATGTTTGGCCATGATGGTGTAAGCGCGGCGCAAATCGAAATGTGGCAGCGTCGTGTTGAGTTTAATTTTCTGCTCGAAGTGGCGGGAGCGTTTCGCAACATTACGGCATTTTTTAAGGACCGCGAAACTTGTGTGAAAGAGTGGGGCGAGGTTTGTGCGGAGCGAGCGCCTAAGGCGTTGGCTGTGTTTGACGCGCAGTTGGCGCAGCACGAATATTTGGCGGGCGAACACTTTTCTATTGCCGACATAACCTTAGGTATCAGTATTGATTTTGCCAAGATGGTTAAGGTAGTGGAATTGCCAGAACTGCCAAACCTTACTCGCTGGAAAACGCAGATAGATGCTAGAGCCAGTTTTAGCGCCCAGTAATTTCCACTGTGTTTGAGTCGCAAAGCCCGGCTATTCCTAATCCAGCGCAGGCGCTCAAAGCTAGTCGAATAAAACTTTCGCTAGCTTGCCTGCTCTCGCTGCAAACGCTGTTTCAATATCATCGAGATTCACGCGCCCTTTAGACAGGGGCGGCAGTTCATCTAGCGCAAAAAATTGAGCAGCGGAGACTTCCATGCCCGGCGTCGCTATTATGCTTTTATCTACTTGCTCACATAAGAAAAATAGTTTGTAGAAATCTCTAATGTCGGGGCCATAGTCATGTTGGGCTTTGTGTTTTATGGCATATAAGCTTGTAACGGCGACATCAATTTGCGCTTCTTCGCTGATTTCTTTCTTGATGTTTTGTGATGCGGAAAGCCCGCTGTCAGCATAGCCGCCTGGTAGCGCCCATAAACCATCAGTTTTTTCTTTCACTAATAAGATTTTATTGTTTTTGAAGACTGCGCCACGTACGTCTACTTTGGGTGTTGCATAGCCGTTACCCAAGTCGCCCAGCAAATTTTCAATTCGCTCAATGGGTACATTGCCCAAATCTGCGAGCATCTTATTGCCAATATCAGCAAGCTCTTGATACCGCTCTTTGTCAAAGTCGTCGGTGGCAAAGGTCATACCTGTATCGGCGATACTTTGAATTCTCTTGGCATAGGTAAGCCAGCTAGATTCCATCCTCAACCTCCATTTCATTAATCATGTCGCGCCCTGATGACGGGCGTGGAAAAATTACATCACTGTATCAGTTGCCAAACTTCAAAAATGTACGTGAGTCTGACAGCACCTACCTCTTATCGGAAATTTGTACACCAAAAGTTTATTTCCCGGTAGAACGTGGCACGAATAAAACAGTGTCGTAACTTCAGCACCGATGAGTTGAGCGCAAATTACTTAAAGAGAGATAACATGAAAGCTTCTGATTTGATGGTGAAGTGCTTAGAGGCAGAAGGCGTTGAGCTTATTTTTGGTGTGCCTGGTGAAGAAAATGCTGATTTTATGATGAGTTTAGAAAAATCTGCGAGCATTCGATTTGTGCTCACCCGGCATGAACAGGGTGCTGCATTTATGGCAGAAATATACGGTCGTCTTACCGGCGCGCCGGCTGCGTGCCTAGGCACTCTTGGTCCTGGGGCCACCAATCTGATTACCGGCGTTGCTGATGCCAATATGGATCGAGCGCCAATGTTAGTTCTCACCGGCCAAGGCAGTACCAAGCGCCTGCATAAAGAATCTCATCAGATCATGGACGTGGTAAAGATGTTCGAGCCGGTAACGAAATGGGCGACAACTATTATTCATGCTGACAACATTCCCGAAATTGTGCGCAAAGCTGTGCGTATTGCGCGTAGCGAAAAGCCCGGCGCAGTACTCATTGAGTTGCCAGAAAACATTGCCGAAGACGATACCCTGGCTTTGCCAATGCTGCCCATCCGATTTCGGCGTTCCCAAGCCCATAGCGAGACCATTGTGGATGCGGCAGCAAAAATTTGCGCTGCAAACCGCCCAGTTATTTTGGCCGGTAATGGCTGCGTAAGAAAAAGAAGCGCAGGAATATTGCGCGAACTGGCAGCAGTTACGGGTATTGGTGTACTCAATACTTTTATGGCGAAAGGTGCACTCCCAACTGACTCTGAGCAATCTTTGTACACCATCGGCCTCGGTTCAAAAGACATTGGTACTTATGCCATTGATGCGGCGGATTTAGTCATTTGTATTGGTTTTGATATGGTGGAGTACCACCCTAGCCTTTGGAATGCGGCGGGGGAGAAAAAAATCATTCATATCGATTTTACTCCTGCGGAAATAGACAGTGACTACCACCCGGAGCTGGAGTTGGTTGGTGATGTTGCTGACACCTTAGAAGCCTTGGTATTTGAGTTAAAAAAATCTCCGGGTTTTGATTTTGATCTCAGCCAGCAAGCGTTAACGCGTAAAGAAATGGCCACTGAATTGGACCTTTATCGTAATGACGTAACTCAAGGCCTTATCAAACCGCAGAAAGCATTGGCCGACGTGCAACAGATCTACGCTAAAGATGGTTTGTTATTGTCTGACGTGGGCGCCCACAAAATGTGGATAGCCCGCCATTATCACTGTGACATTCCCAATGGCTGTCTTATTCCTAACGGATTCTGTTCAATGGGTTTTGCTTTGCCAGGGGCCATTGCGGCAAGCCTAGTGGAGCCTGAGCGTAAAATTATCGGCATTGCTGGCGACGCTGGATTTTTGATGAACGTGCAGGAAATGGAAACGGCCAAGCGTCTGAACAGTAATATTACGATGATGATTTGGGAAGACAATGCCTATGGGCTAATAGCCTGGAAACAATGGGCGCAATTTGGTCGGCATACAGATTTGTCCTTCAATAATCCTGATTGGTCATTGCTGGCGGCCTCTTTTAGCTGGGACTATAAATATGTCGATGACAGTCGACTGCTGCTTGATGCGCTGGTTGAGGCATCTCAGCACAATGGTCCTAGCCTTATTGTGATACCAATAGACTACAACGAGAATCAACTTCTAACCCACCGATTAGGTGAAATGAACCGACAGCTATAGAGTCTAGCTGCTACAGAACGAATGAACGAATGAATCAGTAGGAGAATAATAACAATGGATCATTTACAACAACTAGCCCAGACAGTAATACAATGGGGCGCACTGCTGCTACTGTTTTTTGTCGGCGTTGGGGCGCTCTGGATATTCGTCATATACCTTGTTGATAAGACGCAAAAGATCCACACAATTCGCCGTAACTATCCAGTCATTGGGCGTCTGCGTTACGTGTTTGAGCATTTTGGCGAGTTTTTTCGCCAGTACTTTTTTGCCATGGATCGTGAAGAGTTGCCGTTTAATAGAGCGGAGCGATCTTGGGTATACCGGGCGGCAAAAAACGTAGATACAACCATCGCCTTTGGTTCCACCCGTCCTTTAGATCAGCCGGGAGATGTGATCTTTCTTAACAGCGCCTTTCCTGTGCTTTCTCAAGACAGTGCCGATGCTGGTGCCATAACTCTAGGGCAGGGCAGTTGCAAGCAGCCTTATACCACTAAGTCAGTGATCAATATTTCTGGCATGAGTTTTGGCGCTATTTCAAAGCCTGCTGTACGCGCTTTATCGAGAGGCGCGGCGGCGGCGGGTATCTGGATGAATACCGGTGAAGGTGGCCTTTCGTCTTACCATTTAGAAGGTGGTTGTGATTTGGTCTTTCAAATTGGCACAGCCAAATACGGCGTTCGCGCTGCTGAGGGTGGCTTAGACCCAGTTAAGTTGGCGGCGGTTGCCGCTTACCCCCAAGTAAAGATGTTTGAAATAAAAATGAGTCAGGGTGCGAAGCCCGGCAAGGGTGGTATTTTGCCCGGCGGCAAGGTGACAGAAAAAATTGCAGAAATTCGTGGCATAACTGTGGGTCAAGATTCTATAAGTCCAAATGGGCATGAAGACATTAGGTCGGTAAACGACCTGCTCGATATGATTGAGAACGTCCGTGAGATTACGGGTAAGCCGGTTGGATTCAAAATAGTGGTTGGTCAAATAGAATTCTTTCATGATCTGTTTGATGAAATTAATCGGCGTGGCGTACTCAGTGCACCGGACTTTATTACCCTTGATAGCGCTGATGGCGGTACTGGCGCTGCACCGCAGCCGCTGATGGATTATGTCGGTTTGGCGCTGCGTGAAAGCCTGCCGATGATTGTTGATAAGTTAGTCGAGTATGGGTTGCGTGATCGAATTAAAGTTATTGCCTCCGGCAAATTAATTACTCCGGGAAAAGTCGCTTGGGCATTGGCCTGTGGTGCCGACATTGTTACTTCTGCGCGGGGTTTTATGTTTGCGCTAGGGTGCATTCAAGCGCTTCAATGCAACAAGAATACTTGCCCCACTGGTATTACCACGCACCAAAAGGAATTGCAGCGTGGCTTAGTGCCAGCGGAAAAATCTTTGCGAGTGGCTAGTTTTGCTCAACAAATTGTGCATGACGTAGGCGTTATTGCGCATTCGTGTGGGGTTTCGCAACCACGCGAGTTAGAGCGCCACCACGTGCGTGTTATAGAGTCTGGTGGCCTTTCTGTATCTTTGGCGGAGCAGTACCCAACACCTGTGGTTAGCCAAAAAATAAACTTGCCACCGTCAGTTTAGGTCGAATGGTAACTATAGGAATTTAGTAGCCTGGGTTTTGTTAGCCAGTTTTTTACAAGTGAGTTTTTACCAGTGAGTTTTTACAAGTAGGGTTTTGCAGGCAGGTTTTACAAGTTAAAGAGAGACTGAGCAATGATAAGCACAATTATGGGTCAGGTTTTAGCGATCAGCGGGTTGGCCGTGGTGGGTTTGTTGATGCAACGGTTGCTGCGTATTGAGCTTACCTTGGCATGTTTATTGGTCGGTTTCCTTGCTGGATTGGGTTTGGAATTTACTGGTTTTGATACCGGGATAAGAGCCAGCAACTTACACGATCTAGTGTTTTTTGTGATTTTGCCAGTACTCATCTTTGAAGCAGCTTGGGAGCTTAACCCAGGCCTACTTAAAAAGTGGTTGCTGCCCATTTTATTGATGGCTACGTTGGGGGTGTTGCTGTGTACTTTTATCACCGCTGGATTGATCTACTTAGGTATTGGTCAGGCAGAAGGGTTCCCTTGGGTGGCTGCACTTTTGACTGGCACCATTCTGGCAGCGACAGACCCTGTGGCGGTTATTGCACAATTACGCAGCGCTAAGGTATCCGCGGATCTCACCACAATATTCGAGGGCGAAAGTCTGTTTAACGACGCGACTGCGGTAGTGCTATTCAGTATTGTCATTGGCTTGGCTACTAATAGCGTAGAGGCTGGCGACAGTAATCTGGCGTTCTTCTCATTGGTCGCCGTTGGCGGTTTAGTGTTTGGCGCCATTGCTGGATTGGTGGTCAGCGCCGTTGTATTGCTTGTGGGTTCGTCCATAGCCAGCCGTTTTATATTGGTCTTTTCGGCCTTTGCGAGTTTTTTTGTGGCGGAGCATGTGCTGCACATCTCGGGTATCTTGGCAGTGATGATGACAGCCATTGTTTCTCGTTTTACTTTGCGAGAAGTAGAGACCACCGTTGCTGAAGGTATCGCCGGCACATGGGAGTGGTTGGGCATATACTTTAATTGTATTTTGTTCGCCATTATGGGGCTTGTGGTTACGTTAGCCATGTTCCGTGATCAATGGGTGGCTATGCTAGTTGCCATTGCCGCAGCGATTATTGCTCGAGTCGTTGCCGTTGGCGTTAGTTGTTTGTGCGCCCGTCCTCTCAGTACGCCTATTTCATTAGCGTGGCAGGGGTTACTGGTTTGGGGTGGTTTGCGCGGCGCAATAGCTATTGCATTGGTGCTGTCCCTACCAACAAGCTTACCTTACTGGTGGACAATACAGTCGATGGTATTTGGCGTGGTGCTGTTCAGCCTGCTTGTACAGGGCACGACTAACCCTTACCTGATCGCACGGGTTGTTGGCTCGCCGCTAACAACCTCTACTAATACCTCAGAGGGCGGCTAAAACCCTCTAATCTATTTAGTTCAATGTTATGGCTAAGGTCCGATAACCAGCCGATTCTATTGCCGCTTTAACCGGCCCAGTGCTGTCCGGGCATAGGGCGATCATGGATCCACCACCACCACCACCGGTGAGCTTTGCACCCACTGCGCCATTTTGCCGCGCAACGTGAATCATTTCTTCTAGCTCAGGCGTGGAAAGCTGCAATGCATTGAGATAGCCGTGACACAAATTCATCAGTTCGCCTAACTCATTCAGTTGCCCGCTTTTGACTGCGTCGCTTGCGGACATAGTGAGATGCCCGATCTGATCAAAAATGGTTTCGTAACGCCCCGGATATTGTTGCCACGAGGCTCTTACCCTGGCTACTGTGTCCGCGGTTAGGCTCTCTTTACCGGTCATGCCAATAACTAATTCTAGCGGTTGGCCAAGTTTTAAAGTGCTGAATAACGGTTGCTCGTCGCGGCGCTGGTAATATAGTGGCGAGCCATAAGTGGCCACAGTGTTGTCCACACCGGAAGGTGTGCCGTGAGCGGCTTTTTCGCACTCAAAGGCCAATTCATTAATGCGCCCATCTTTGAGATCTAGTTTATAAGCGTGGTCGATGGCACGGATAATCGCCACAGCCAATGCCGAAGATCCACCTAGTCCCATTGCTCTGGGGATATGTGGAAAAACCTCGATGGTCATATTTTCTTTATTGAGGCCAAGCTGCTCTAGCAGCTGTGCGATAATGCCGGTAAAGCCGGGGTTAGTGACGCGCACTTTTTGCTCAACACCCCAGCGCGGAATGACTACATTGATACCGTCGCCACCTTTGCGAATGGCGGCTTCCACAGCCAAGGGAATTGGTAGGGCGATAGCCGGTCTGCCATAAACTACGGCGTGTTCGCCAAGCAAAATGATTTTGCCGCAAGCGGCTTGGCGCTCGGCAACGTCAGGTTGGACGATTTTGCGCGCTAGATTTTTGGCTATCTCTTGGGCTTTCCAGACTTTAATTTCGCCCGATTCAATAAGGCTTTCTACCACGGTTTCAAAGTGTTCGTCTGAAACGCCTGCAGAACTAGCCACGCTGCGGGCATGCAAATTCATATGGTTTTGCTGTATGCCGTCGGTGGAAAGTGAGCGTAGGGCGGCAAAGTTTTGTGCCAAGCCAATTGCCGCCATAATACCTGCCAGTTCCGAGGCGTTGGGTGAGCCCAGCAGTCTATGGTTGATTCTAACGCTAGGGTTGGTCTCTAACGACCCGCCTACAGTGCCTACTTTCATTGGGATAGCTATTTCGCCAACCAAATAGCCGGGCTCGTCTTTGTGCCAAACCGTTAACGCTTTATAACGCCCGCTTGCTGCTGCATAAGCATGGGCAGCAGCTTCAATGGCGCGCCAGTCGTTACCCGTGGCAATAGCCACAGCGTCTACGCCGTTCATAATGCCTTTGTTATGGGTTGCTGCACGGTAGGGGTCGGCCAGTGCTAAGTCGTTAGCGAGGACTATGCCGTCTCTGACTTCTTCGCCCGTGTAGCCTTTACCTTCCAAATTTTGGATAGGTATGCGCACCTTCGCTCGAGCCACTGCGCGATCTGTAAGGTTAGATAAAATGCGTAAGAAAACTTTACCGCCTGTAAGGGTTTCAGCTAGTGAGGCAACGCCCTCGCACATGGTGTTAACCAGGTTTGCGCCCATGGCGTCTCGGGTATCTACTAGCAGGTGCATGACCACCATTAGGCGACCGTCGTGTTCTGCCTTGTAGTCAAATACTTCTATGTCTAGTGCGCCGCCGCCTCGCGCCACCATTTTTGGGTGCAAGCTATTGGCTAGCGCCAGTATTTCTTCTTTGTTTTCTAGTAATACAGATTTAGCCGCTTCTGGATCGCCATCTATGACTACCTGTACTTGGCCAATGAGTATGGGAGTTACTTCCTCGGCAATAAACCCACCGCCCAGGCGTGCTAGGCGTGCGGCGCCGGATAGGCCTGCAACGATAGAAGGCTCTTCTACTACTAGCGGAATAACGTAGTCGCGGTTGTTAATGAGGAAGTTTAGGGCTACGCCCATGGGCAAACCAAAAACACCGATGACATTTTCTATCATCTTATCGGCCACGTTAAGCTGCACCTGGTGGCTGCCGGTCGTAAGTTGCTGCACATCCTCTTGGGAAAGCAGGCCGCGCTGATGTAGCGCTGCAATGCGTTGATTGATGTTTAAGCGGAAAAAATTTGGGATCCGAGAAGATCCCTGTTGGTCTTGTTCAGTCTTTGACTGTGATGCCATGTTTGGCCATCTCCAAATCTAATAACAAAAAATTTTGATCCGATACCCTACTGCGAAATTTTTCTAGTGCATCTTTATCTTGGCTCAGCGCTATGCCGATATCGCCGCCACCTGCGCCACAAGGTTTATAGGTGAGGCCGTGTGATGCCGCCAGTTTAACCAAGCTGAGGTGCTCTGTGGTAAAAATATTCAGCTTTGCGCTTTGATCTAGAGCAAAAAGTGCTTTTTGATACTGCTTGAGCAAATCATTGCTGGTGGGTTGCTCGCACAACAAGCTACTCAGCGCAGATAGATCATCAAGCAGGCCAGAATCATCTGTTTGCCGCCAAGTATCAAAACTTGCTATGTGGTCTGTGGTTTTGGCACTTTTACCGGTCCAGACCAGCTGCCAATGCAGATCTTCTGGCCATTGGAAGGGTTGGGCGACGCCGTTTTGATACGTTATCACGCCACCGAACCAAGATGCTGCAACGTCTAAGCCGCTACCTTTGCCGCTTTGCCAGTTGCGATGAATTTGCTGTGCTTCGGCCAAAGACGGTTCTTTGTCCAATAAATGACAGAGCCCCGCATAGGTGGCATTACATACCGCGGCTGAGGAACCTAAACCCAATTTTTGGCCAGCAGAAAAAAAATCAGAGCTGTCGGTATGCAGGTGCATGCCAGCGCATAGCTCGTTGAGGTGTTGTATACCCCAATGCTGCAATACAGCAGCGGTAAATCCGGTGGTAGGGGCAGTGGGTAATGTTTCGCCTTCTTCATTGACGCTGACGCTGGGGCTGTCAAATCCTGCGCTGCTGAAGTGCCATGTTTGGTCGCTGCGCGTTTCTATGCTCACTTGAGCCGTGGCGTTCACTGCCATGATAGCGGCGGGCGCGCCAGTCAACACGGCATACTCACCCCAAAGAACCGCTTTGCCCGGTGCGGTAAACTTCACTGGTCGATAATCTGTGCGCCTTCGCCCAGTCCACAGTCGATAATTTCTAACACGCCTGGTACTTGCGCCAATGCTGCGCTGACGGCTGGACGACTTTCCGCTGTGCACACGGCCTTAATTTGTGGCCCTGCATCTACAGTAAAAAAAACTTGATGGCCTTGGTCACGCAGGGCTCTTACGCAATCCATGCAAGCAATACTTGCGGGTGTCCAGTAGCTCAAGGTTGGGTTACTGGTCAGCATCAAGCTGTGCATTTTTAGACAGCTCAGTTCTGCAACTTGGGCCAGTTGAGTGAAATCGCGCAAACTAATTGCCTGGGCGGCCGAGCTATAATCTTCGGCTGCACCTCGCAACCAAGCATTGTAAAAAGGTGAGGTTTGCTTGGATCGCTGCATACCTTGAGTAGAGTTCACAGCTTTTGCTGCTCTGCTGGTCACAGCAACGACGACTTCTAAGGGCCAGTGACTGCTGGGCGCCAGGCGCATGGCTTCCCATTGAGGCGGTACTAACGCCACAAATCCTCCGTGAATTGAACGAGCTGCGCTTGCAGACCCTTGGCGCGCCCAATTTGAACGCATCTCCTCATTTAGACCCAGGTCGCAATGTGCGTTAACGGCTGTGATGAGGGCCGCAAAGCCAGATGCAGAAGAGGCAAGACCCGCACTGGTTGGAAAGTTGTTGTCGCTATTGATGATCAGGCTTGGTACTTCGAATTCACTGCGAAGCGTCTGCAACCAGCGTTCTATCTTCGCGTCCTCAATCTGCTCACCGTTAAGGTGAAACGCGTCCTTTTTGCCTTCCTTTATCTTCGTGGTGGTGGTCAGATTTGACAGGGTAATAGACAGGTTGGGCGTAGCGGGCAGGTTGCCGGGCTTGCTTTGTTTACCCCAGTATTTCACTAGGGCAATGTTTGGGTGCGCTTGGGCTGTAGTTGTATTTTGCATAGCGGCGCAATGTTACCTCATATCTCCCATTGGGAGCAGTTAGCTTAGGTTTGAGGCAAAAATTTCAGGGAAGCGTGCGTTGAATGGCTAGCGCCTAGGACACAAGTGCGCGTCATTATGGAAATGCCAAAATGCCAAAATGCCAAAATGCCAAAATGCCAAAAGGCAAAAAAAAGACTATAAATCAGTGACTTATAGCCTATGGTTCAGAAAATTGAAGCCCGCGTTGCGGCGCGCCTGAACGCGCTGGTTGAGGGTTAGTTGGGTACTAAATAAGTGCTACATATAAGCGGGCGGCGGTGTGAAACCAAACCCTGCTAATTCCAGCTTTTGCGCCACGCCAATGGTGATTAAATCACCCAGCTCAGGCCCAACGATCTGCACGCCAATGGGCAATCCATCTTTATTCAGCCCTGTGGGAATAACCGTAGACGGCAGGAAGGAGACGCCAGTAAGCCCGGCCCAGAACACTTGCTCAAAGTAAGGGCGTTCTTGGTTGTCTACTTGCAACGTGCGCTCGGCAAAGGGTCGCTGGTCGTGCTTAAAGGCGGGAGTTGCCATCATAGGTGTGAGCAAAATATCGTATTTGCCGAAGAACTCATGCCAGACCCAGCGCAGTTTGTGTCGGGCTTCATTGGCCTCGCCCCATTGCTTAAAGCTCGAAACTTGAGCGCGCAATACCTTTGAACTTTCGCGGTCGTCATTTGGGTCTAAGTCTTTCACGTACTTGAGCAAATTCTCATAGTCCGCGTCAGACATGCGCATGGCCATAGTTGAGTGCAGTAGCTTGCGGTAAACGTCTTCTACATGTGCAGCAGAAAAATCAGGGCGCGCATCTTCATCAATCGTAGCACCTTCATCTCTTAATGCTTGAGCCACTAAATCCACTCTCGCTTCAACTTCTCGGCTGACAGGTGCCGATGCTTCGTTTTTCCAAACGCCGACTTTAAGGTCACTCAGAGGCCGGTTGCCTAACACTGGCAGGTCTAGCTTAAAGCCGCGAGACGTTATCTCATCAGGACCAGCCATCACTCTTACTGCGGTTTCCAGATCAAATGCAGATCTAGCTAGCGGACCGATTACTGAAATGTCAGATCCTGCGCGGCTGTCTCCTGGGGGTGCATGCCCACGCATCCAGAGTAAATTGTGGGTAGGCTTATGGCCGAATACCCCGCAGAAGTGCGCTGGATTACGAATGGAGCCTCCGATATCCGAGCCCGTTTCCAGCCCTGTTAAGCCAGCAGCTAGCGCTGCAGCGGACCCGCCAGAAGAACCGCCGGGAATACGCTCGTGGTCATAGGGGTTATTAGTTGTGCCGTAAATTTCGTTGTAGCTTTGAAAATCAGCCAAAGACAGCGGTACATTGGTTTTACCAAAGAGTGTAACGCCGGCTTGTTTGAGTTTCTTTACAGACTCGGCATCCTCATTTGGCACGTTGTCTGCCCATGCCGGATTGCCCCATGTGGTGGGCGTACCCGCAACGTTATAGGATTCCTTCACTGTCATAGGTACGCCGTGAAGAGGGCCGCAAGATTCACCTCGCGCCATCTTGGCATCTGCTTCCTCGGCATCTTTCAATGCCTCTTCGCGGATATCCACAATGATCGCATTGAGGTCACCGTTGTATTGGTCCACGCGACCTAAATAGTGATTAAGCAGCTCGACTGCGGAAATTTCTTTGTTTTGTATTTTTGCGGCCAACTGTGTTGCCGAAAGAAATGCTAGTTCGCTCATGGTTCTTCCCTCCCGAAAAAGTGCCAATAAGTTTTAGAAGTCAGCTTGGACTGTGCAGGGTTAGCTGGAAATTTTCAAGGTATGGGGTATTTGGGTATGTTGGAAAAGGTTTGGGGACTGCCGGGCTGACGGTTGTACTCCAGGCTAAGAGTTTGCTGTGGGTTAGAGCACTTTGCCGGCGTTGTTTTTATTTTGTGCTTTGAATGCGCAGTTTCTCCATCCAAACCTCAATGTGTTTTCTGGCGGGGGGTATATCTAGCCCGATAAGTGCCACGCCTAATGGCAGCATCCAAAACCCCAGTATAGGCAAGAAACCAAACACGCCGCCTACCATACAAAGTAGCCCGACAATGCTGCGAATGCCTGGCGGCAATTTATCTTGACCAAATTTTAAGACCCGGTAACAAATACCCGCAATGCGTGTCTTCAATGCGGGTGTTTGTTCAGACATTTTATTTATTCAGCTAAACGATTGGTTAATCGGTTGACTAAACGTACGTCGGTGCTTCATTGGGCGCATCGTGATCGTTCGGATGCGCACGCCTTGCTAACGTTGGATCGATGGAACGGTATTTGTAAACGCCTTCATCATTCAGTTCGCGTTCGATCCGATTGCGGTGAATTAGCAAGTGCACATGGGCTATTGCCTCGCCCAACGCCATCATCATTTGTGGAGGTCCTAGCTCTCTAGAGAACAAGACCGGGAGCAATTCTTTTGCGTCTTTTGGTTCAATACAGGCTTCTTCGATGGCCAACATTCTGTCGTCGTGGTGGCTGATCAAATCGCGTAGCCGCGCTTTTACTCCATAAAATGGTAAGTTATGTGCAGGTAATACAAAGGTATCGTCAGGGATTACTTTTAGGAAGTGATCGTGTGAGGTCATCCAATTATGCATGGGGTTAGCATTGGGCTCCGACGGATGAACGCTGACGTTTGAGGTGATGATGGGTAAAATTTGATCACCGGAAATCAGTACTTTAAGTGCGGGGCAGTATAAGCACGCGTGCTCTGGTGAATGCCCAGAACCCACCACAATGCGCCAATCGTTGTTGCCTATGGTGAGCACTTGACCATCTTCTAAGCGCTCAAAACCGCCACTCATAGTGGGCATGTTCATGCCTTCGGCTGCGCGTGTGGACCACATCTTTTCAATCTGTTCCATGTAGTCGTCAGGCATACCCGCTTGTTTGTAAAATTTCTTGCCAATCCAATTGTTGTGGCTAAAGCCGCCGCTGCTGGAAAATGCTCGAGCTTGGTAATATTCGCCGCATGTCATATAAAGCGGGCACTGAAATTTGTTGGTGATCATTAACGACTGACCAATATGGTCAGGGTGCATGTGGGTGCAGATGACGCCGATGACGGGCTTACCTTGCAGCTCGTCAGCAAAGATTTTTTCCCACAAGGTTTTGGTTTGATCGTTACTTAGTCCGGTGTCCACAACCCACCAGCCCTCGATGTCTTCAAGCAAGTAAAGGTTGATGAAGCCTAAGGAGCCGGGCATTGGCATGGCCAACCAACGTACGCCGGGGGCGACTTCCATGGTTGTACCAGCGTCGGGTCTCTCGGTAAGCGGATAAGTTATCTCTGTATGTTCTTTTTGGTTTTCTATATTCATAACCGCAAAGTATAGCCTGTAGTGGTCTAGGCTGCCTTATCTGCGTAAGCGGAATCTGTAAAATCCTAATAAAATTTATCACAGTATTATTTTTACGCTCGCTTCTTTGAATCCTAAACAAATCTGAATAACGTTCATCCATGCTGGTGAAAACCAGCGAATATGCTAGTTTCTTTAAACATGGGGGCGCCGACTTTTAGCATAAAGGGCGGTGTTACAGTCCAAGAGGCGGTGAGTCGGGGGGCTTAAGTGAAGCAAATATTAAACGGCATTACCGTTGTAGAAGTGGGTAACGGACCCTTATCAGGCATGGTGGGTATGGTTCTGGCAGATTTCGGTGCGCAAGTAGTTTGGTTTGAATACGGACAAGCAGAAAGTGAATACCGGGTTTGGCATCGGGGTAAGCTGCGTGTAAGCGTTAATTTGGCCGTGGCAGCGGGCAGTGCCTGTGAGGATGCTGCCAAGATACGCCAGCATATTTTGGCTTCTGCCGATGTATTTCTGACGGATTTATCTGCTGCCGCTCTGGCGCAACTGGGCCTAAGCTGGCCTGATTTTGAACCTTCACGGCCCGATTTGATTCAAGGCCAGATCAGCGGCTTTGGTGAAGACAATAAATACAGTCATCTGGCAGCCAACGGTGAAAGTTTAGCGGCGGATGAATCTATAGTAGCAGCTGCCATTGGTCGCATGATGGTTTTTGAGGGTGTGGCCCAGCGTCCGGGTCCAGTGTACCCGGCTCTTAAAGTGGGTACTCATGGCGCGAGCCAAGCCATGCTTGCGGGCATTTTGGCCCAGCTGTTTAACAGAACTGAGACCGGTCACGGGCAGTTACTGCGCAGCAATATGCTCCGCGCCCTTACCGCTTACGACCTTGTGGGCCTGGGTGCCAGCCAAGTAGACCCCTCGCCGGTGCCTGATACAAACCCCCATGCGGTGCTGCCCATGCTCAATTATCAGCCTGTGCAATGTGCCGACGGGCGCTGGTTACAGTTGGGGAATTTGTTGCCTCACCTACAAGCTAATTTTCTCAAAGCTGCGGGCCTTGAGGATGTGCTTGAGGAAGTTGAGTTACTCGAAGAGCCTTTTAGCGAAGCAGTGATTGAAGACTTTAGGCGACGTATTTGTCTACAAATGCAGACCCGCACTCAGCAGCAATGGATGGATATTTTCTTAGCCGATGGCGGTGTTGCCGGTCATCCTTATCAAAGCACCCAAGAAGCATTATTAGATGCAGACATAGTGGCTAACGGCCACAGCGACACAGCAGGTGGCGTAACTCAGCTCGGTCTTTTGGGTGATTTCACCGCAACGCCTGGGCAGGTCGCTGGCGCGCCTGAAGCCATTTCTATGGTCGCTCTTGCGCTTAAGAATTTGCCTAACGCGGCGCCTATTGATGCATCTAAGACAGAGGCAACATTGCCTTTGGCTGGCGTGACCATAGTGGAAGCCGCGGCCATTATCGCCTCGCCTTTTGGCGCCAGCATGTTGGCGGACCTTGGCGCTCGGGTGATCAAGATAGAACCCATAGAGGGTGACCCCTTTCGTGTCATGGCCTTTGGCTTGGGTGCAGCTCGGTGTAATACGGACAAAGAGAGTATTGCCCTGAACCTGAAATCGGTTGAGGGACAAAAAATAGCCCAATCTCTGATTGCTAAGGCGGACTTGTTTATGCACAACTACCGGCCGGGAGTGCCAGAGCGTTTGGGGCTAGATTACGCAAGTCTGTCCGAACTCAATCCCAAGCTCGTGTACATGTCCGTGAATGGCTACGGCCCTAATGGACCTGGCGTACTGCGTCCGTCTACGCACCCCATACCGGGCGCGGCGCTGGGGGGCGTACTTTATCAATTTGGACAGTTGCCTAGCCAGCTGCAAGCCTACCCCGAGTTACTTGAGACCAGCCGGCGTTTATTTCGCGCCAATGAGGTCAACCCAGATCCAAATACGTCTTTTGTGGTGGCTAGCGCTGCCACTATGGGTCTGCTTGCCGCGCGTAGGTTGGGCAAAGGGCAGATTGTTTATCTAGATATGTTTGGCGCCAATGCTTACGCGAATTTTGACGACTTTTTGTTGCAGGCGGAGGCCAGTAGCAGGGTGGCATTGGATGTAGATTATTTGGGTAAAGGGCCTTATCACCAGCTTTATCCCTGTAAAGAGGGTTGGCTTTTTGTGGGCCTCAGCAGCAAAGCAGAACAACAGCAATTCCACGAGGTGGTAGGCGATTTTGCCGACCTAATGAATTTGTCTTCGCAACAGTGGGAGCAAAAGCTTCTGCCGTTGGGGCTAGGGTGTATTCAAGCAGACGGCCCAACGCCGGGAGAGCGCATTCAAGCCGAGCATTTTGTCGGCAGTGAGTTGGCTGTGCAGTTCACCCACCTTTTGCATGGGGCAGGGTTACGGCATGGTGCGATGTCTGAATGGCCGCAGTTGCAGCGCACCCTGCAAGGGCCGTGTGAAGCAGGGGACAGCACCGACGCGCTAATGGGTGAGTTGGGTTTTACCGCGCCTGAAATTGCTCAATTGAAAACAAGCGGCGCTATTCATTAGCGCGGTTTAGGCTCGTTTATGCCCGTATATGCAATGGAACTGATGCTTTAGGGGGAGTAAGATCTAAGCCCCAGTATTTTGAATATGGATCTCGAGAGGTCTAAATGAGTGATTTACAACGTCCCGGCGATTTCTTCTCGCCGACTGAAATAGCCTACCTGCGTACAGTATCTAGCTGGCGTAGCACCTTGGCTATTGTGCATTGCTGGGGTGTCATTTTGGGCGCCTGGGTTGTGGCCAGCATTTGGACCAACCCGCTGACCGTTATTTTAGCCATTATGATCATTGGTGCTCGGCAGTTGGGTTTATTTGTTCTTACTCATGACGGTGCGCACGGTGCGTTGTACGCCAACCGCAAGGTTAATGATTGGGTCTGTGAGTGGATTCTTAATCGACCTTTTACTGATGAAAAAATTGATACCTACCGCAAGTACCATGTAAAACACCATGTGAATACTCAGCAAGAAGACGATCCAGATCTTGCGCTGTCAAAACCTTTTCCAATTTCTAAATCTTCATTTCGTCGCAAAGTCATACGCGACCTCACTGGGCAAACCGGTTGGGATCAATATGGGCGTATTTTCCGTGCCGCATTTAAGGGCGACACGCTAAGTCAACGCCTAGCAAACGCTTGGCGCAGAATTGGCCCCAACGTGGTGATCAATTTGTTGTTCTTGGCGGGCTTCGCAGTGGCGGGGGTTTGGTATATGTACTTCCTGTTGTGGTGGGTACCAGCGTTAACTTGGAACCGCTTTGTTGTGCGCCTTAGAAATATTGGTGAACATGCGGTAGTGCCAGACAATGATGACCGCCTGCGTAATACTCGAACGACTATTGCCAGTTGGTGGGAGCGTGCGCTGATAGCACCCTACAACGTGCAGTATCATTTGGAGCACCACTTGGTGGTTAACTGCCCTCATTACAAGCTCAGAGATGCGCATAAAATGCTCATTGAAAAAGGCTTTGAGGATCAGATGGAAATTCAGAAAGGCTATAAGGCGATCTTGGCGTTAGCGGTGCCTTCTTAGTAAAGAGTTAGTAAAGAGCTAATAAAGAGTTAATAGAGAGCTAATAAAGAATTAACGGAAAGTCGCTTCAAAACAAGATGATCAGCTAACGGATTTTAAACAGCAGTATCTACTCAGTGCATATAAAGAACAGTCACCGCAGATAAAGAAAAGGCAGTGTGGATTTTACCCAGACTGCCCATTCCCCCGCTTTAACAGCCAGCTACACCCCTAAGTCTTTTTTGCTCTCTGAGCATTAATAAACTCAATCAAAGTCAGCGTTTCTGCTGCGTCCATACGCCCTACGGGTGAGTTACTGTAAGTGGATGCCATGACCTTGCCGCTCTTGGTGAGGATGAATTCGCTTGGCTGAATAAAGTCTCTACCCTCATCCCACCACGCGCCTAGGCTGTCGCCTTGTGCTCGTGTGACCCCATGGGCTACTGGAAAGCCCAGTGGTTGTGCTACCTCACTGGTTTTCTCTAACGAGTCTACGGCGGCGGCAATCATCGTTACCCCTTGTGCTGCAAGCGCTTCACGGCGCTCTTCATAGCCGGCTAACAGTCGGCGGCAGTAAGGTCACCAATGGCCGCGATAAAACAGCACTACGGTAAATGGACTGGTGAGATCAGCAGGGAGGTTTATTTCACTGCCGTCTACGCTTGAGAGGGTAATGTCTGGAAACATATCCCCCGGTTGAAGTTTTTCGACCATCATTTTTCCTTTTTATTTTTTGCGAATCTTTCCTAAACAAAGCTCATTAAACTCATGACGCTAAGTCAAAAAAACCTTTTTCTTGGACTCTAAAATAGACTGTCAAAGTCTCTGCGCTCGTTGCTGCCGCGGCAGCTTTGAATACATTTGGCCAGTATCGGAATGCCGGCGCTGATTTGTTCGAATGTCAGGTGGCCAAAAGCCAATCGTAAATAGGCCACATCTTTGCGTTGGTAGTGAAATGACTGGCCCGGTAGGAAGTTAAGGCCTTCGCCCAATGCCATGTCGCGCAGTGCTTTTCTATCTACGTCTTCGGGTATGCGCACCCAAATAAACAGTCCGCCAACGGGTTCGGACCAAACACAGATATCGCTTAACTCGCTTTCTAGACCCGCAATAGTCAGATCTCGTTTCTCTTTGAGTATGGGGTTGGTGGCTTTAGCGTGGGCTTGAATACCTTCTTTATAGAACTCTGCAGCGATGGCGGCAGCCAAATAGTTACTGCCGGCATCGTGCCGGCGCGCCATGATTTTTTCTAACATGGGAGGGCGTGCGTAGATGTAACCCAGCCTCAGTCCTGGGGCGAGAATTTTTGACAGCGAGCAGAGGTAAATCTGATTCGGGTCGTCGTCCAGCGCGTAAAACGCGGGTTCTAGCGGGCCATCGTAGTGCACGTCTGCGTAGCAATTGTCTTCAACAATGGGCACATTGTAGTGCTTGGCCAGTTCTATAATTTGTAGTCGACGGGCCTTGGGCATAACAAAGCCCGTAGGGTTTTGGTAAGTGCTGATAGTGTAAATAAACTTCGGTAGGCGCTTTTCTTTGTCTAGCCTAGATAAAGCTGCTTCTACAGCGTCAGGACACATGCCGCCCTCATCTAAGGGAATGCCCACCATGTCGTACTTCAGACTGCGGTACGCACTGAGCGTGCCGGGGTAGCAGTATTCTTCTACCAACACCGTGTCGCCAGGATTATCTTGTAGAGCCTCTGCAGTGAGCGTGACGCCTTGCATAGAGCCATTGGTCAGAAGTAAGTGATTTGGATCAATTTTTAGACCTTCACGATCTGCTTCGCGTTCAGCCATGGCGATCCGCATGCCCTCATGCCCTAAATTCCCCGGATATTGGGTCAACGCCTCTGCTTGTTCTTCAATGACCTTAGTTGCAGCGGCTTGCAGTGCGGCCACCGGAAATGTTGCAGGGTCTGATCGACCACTACCGAAATCGTATTTTATTTTAGACATTGCCTTCAGCCAATTGGTTTTCTGTTAAGTATTTGTAGCTGCGCGCTATAGCTGTAAGCATATCTGTGGCGCAGGCGTCGAGTTCTACCACTGCCCATTCAAAAACCTCCTGATCCGCTGCTGCGAACACTTTGGCAATATCCATTGCGCCAGAGCCCACAGCCACATGGGGCATATCGGGTTTCAGCGGGCCATCTTTGATATGCATCAACGGCGTGCGCTGTTTAATGCGGGCTAATTCTGCCGCGGGGTCATTGTTGCCAAAGTTAGCCGCCCAGTAGGTGTCTAGCTCAAAGGTCAGTTCGGGAATGGCGTCTTGTAAATAGTGATAGCCGGGGCGACCCTGAATTTCGTTGAATTCCCAATAGTGGTTATGTAGGAATAACGTCAGATCATAGGGTTTGAGCTGGTCAACAAAAGCTTGGGTGGTCTCAATTGTGCGATTGACTGCGTCCATGTCTTTGAAGTCGTCGGGAGCATAGCCACCGGGCACACGATTTAGCCCCAGTTCTTTAACGATGTCAGCCACGCGGCCAATGTCCGGGTTGCGATTGACCCAGGGGAAGTGAGTGGAAGAAACTTCCATGCCCAGGTCTTCGACCTGCTTTTTAAACTCCGCCGGGGTTTTGCCAAAGAGGTGAAAGGGCTCTACGCCCTTAAAACCAAGCCGCGCAATAATATCTAGTACTTGATCAAAGTTCTCAGCGGAGGCCTCTCTGACGCTGTAAAGCTGTACCGAAATAGGTACTATTTTTGTACTCATAAGTCTCTCCCAATACCGTATCCTAACCTGTACTTTATAATCTGACACCCTGAAAGAAAAAGAGGCCAACACAATTAAATCGAGAAAATTAAAGTTTGGTTTAGTGGGCGGCGGCATTGGTTCCTTTATTGGTCCAGTGCACCGTATGGCTGCGGAAATGGATGGGTTGGCCACGTTAGTGTGTGGCGCTTTTTCATCTAGCGCACAGCGTTCCATAGCGTCTGGTGAAACAATCTATCGAATACCCGCTGACAGATCATACGGGTCATACGAGCAGATGTTTCTAGCGGAGCAACAGCTGCCGCAAGACCAGCGCATGGACTTTGTGGTTATTGCCACGCCCAATCATCTGCATTATCCCGTTGCGATGGCAGCACTGGAGTCAGGGTTTCATGTGGTCTGTGATAAACCAGTGGCCTTTGACGTTGAACAAGCATTGGCCCTGCAAAGTAAAGTGAGCGAGTGTGGGTTGAATTTTGCGCTGACACATAATTACACCGGTTACCCAATGATTCGGCAAGCTCGAGCGCTTATTCAAGAAGGTAAGTTAGGAGCCATTCGACGGGTAAACTGCGAATACCTGCAAGGTTGGTTGGCCCAGCCAATGCCGGACAATAAGCAAGCGGATTGGCGCACTGACCCAACCCGCGCCGGTGCTGCTGGATGTTTTGGCGACATAGGTAGCCATGCTGAAAACCTGATGAGTTACGTTACCGGTCTTGAGATTGAAGCTCTCTGCGCTGACACTACAACCTTTGTCCCCGGTAGACAGTTAGAGGACGACGGCAATGTATTGTTGCGCTTTGCTGGTGGGGCTAAGGGCGTACTTAGCGTCAGTCAAATTGCGTTAGGCAAAGAGAATGATTTAACGCTTCAAGTGTTTGGTGACCAAGCCAGCATTGAGTGGCGTCAGGATGATGCCAATTCATTGATCGTTAGATATGCAGACGCCCCCATGCAAGTTTTGCGTTCGGGTTGGGCGGGCACAGGCGCTCACTCCACCGCTGCCACGCGACTGCCGCCTGGACATCCAGAAGGCTATTTGGAAGCTTTTGCCGAAGTGTATAGAAATTTTTGCAAACACTTATTGGGTGTTGTGGATGTTGCCGACTACCCCGGTATTGCTGAGGGGGTACGCGGTATGCGGTTTATTCAAAGCGTAGTTGCTAGCGCTGAGCAGGGCGCGCAGTGGGTAAGTTTGGACTAGGTTTAGTTGAGCGCCTATTTGCTAAAAAATTTGCTAACAAATTAGATAGATGCGGTTGGTCAGTACGGGCCGTACAGGTCACCAGTACAGGTTACCAGTACAGGTCACTAGTACAGGTTACCAATGCAGATGACAAATATAGGGATTGGATAAATGAAAACTCTTAAAGGTCCGGGCATTTTCTTAGCCCAGTTTATGGCGGACGAGGCGCCCTTTAACTCAATTGATGCAATGGCTGAATGGGCAGCAAAGCTGGGCTTTGTCGGTGTACAGGTCCCCATTGGTAACACTAACTTTATTGATGTGGCGTTAGCCGCGCAAAGCCAGACTTATTGTGATGAGTTGATGGGACGAGTCGCGGCCCATGGCATACAAATTACGGAACTTTCGACCCACCTAGAGGGGCAGTTGGTTGCAGTACATCCGGCGTACGATGAAATGTTCGATGGGTTTGCCGCGCCTGCGGTGAGGGGTAACCCAGAGAAGCGTCGACACTGGGCGGTAGAACAGGTGAAGTTGGCGGCCCGTGCCAGTCGCCGGTTGGGGCTGACCGAACACGCGACGTTTTCTGGCTCATTGCTTTGGCCATATATGTACCCGTGGGCGCCACGACCAGCGGGCTTAGTTGAAGAGGGTTTCACTGAACTGGCTAAACGTTGGCTACCAATTTTGGATGTCTTTGCCGACGAGGGCGTTAACGTCTGCTATGAAATTCATCCTGGCGAAGATTTGCACGATGGCGTTACTTTTGAACGCTTTTTAGATGCGGTAGATCAACATGGGAGCGCGAATATTCTTTATGACCCAAGCCACTTAGCCTTGCAGCAAATGGACTACCTAAGTTTTATTGATCATTATCATGAGCGCATCAAAATGTTTCATGTAAAAGATGCTGAGCTTAAGCCCAATGGTAAGAGCGGCGTTTATGGTGGTTTCCAGGATTGGTTGCAAAGACCCGGACGTTTTCGTTCATTAGGCGATGGGCAAATCGACTTTAAGGCGATATTTTCCAAGTTTGCAGGTTATGATTTTGATGGCTGGGCGGTGTTGGAGTGGGAATGCTGTCTTAAGCATCAGGAAGTCGGTGCGCGTGAAGGCGCTGAGTTTATTCGTCAACACATTATACCTGTGACAGATAAAGCCTTTGACGACTTCGCCGCAGGTGCATTGGACGGGCAAACCAACCGAAGGATATTAGGCTTAGACAGTTGATTATTTAGTAGCAGTGCCTTGGGTAGAAAAGGCCCAAGGTTTTTAGCGAGGAGGGCGCTATGCAAGATATTTTAAACCGGTCAGCAAAAACACTGAGCCAAACCCAGCGGCAAGGTTATTTCCGCGATGGATTTATTGGTGTTGAACGGCTAGTGAGCCAGCAATGGTTAGACCGGCTAAATGCGGTGACTAATGAGTTTGTCGAGATCAGCCGCAATTTGCAGGGTAAGGACAGGCGTTTCGATTTAGAACCCGATCATACACCCGTCACACCACGTATCCGCCGTCTAAACTCGCCAGTTGATTACCATGAAACTTTTTGGGAATTTGCTAGCCGAGGTCCGTTTGTAGATGTTGCCGAAGATTTGTTAGGGCCGGACGTTAAGTTTCACCATTCGAAGTTAAACTTTAAATGGGGAGGTGGTGGTGAAGAGGTTAAGTGGCATCAAGATATTCAGTTTTGGCCGCACACCAATTATCAAGTATTGACCATTGGCGTTTACCTCGATGATGTAACAGACGACATGGCACCTATGGGAGTAATTCCCGGAAGTCATGATGGCCCCCTCTATGATTTGTACGACGAGTCTACGCAATGGACAGGCAATATTGCCGACAAGGACATTGCCCAACTCAACGCGGCAAGTGCCGAGTATCTGGGCGGCCCCGCCGGTTCCATAACAGTACATAACTGTCGCAGTGTCCATGGCTCGCCGCCAAACCTGAGTCCAACGCCTAGACCCCTATTTTTGTGTGCTTACTCAGCTGCTCATGCCATTCCAATTACTAACCTAACTGCTGGCGCTAAATACTCCGAGGTGATTGTGCGTGGTCAAGCTGCACGTTGGGCACAGTTCGACCCAAGGCCCGCGCTTTTGCCACCAGATTGGTCAAAGGTAGGTCATAAATCGATCTTCGAGCATCAGCAAGGCAAGTAGACTTAAGAGTGTTGTAGCTGGCCTTTGTGCAGTTCACCCGCCAGACCCCATCTTCCGCTTAGATTTACTGTCTGTTCTACAAGACGTCAGAAAAATTCTACCGCTTATCAAAACCCAGATGTGTTGCTGCGATAAATCTATACGGTGCTGGCTTGAAAGAAGTCAGCACTGTTCTAATTTTTTAGCTGGCCTCTCTACACAAGTAATCGTAAAACCAATTTTGCAATTTTTCGAAAAAGACATCGAAAAGAAACATCGAAAAGAAACATCGAACAAGAGATATCGAAAAGACAATGAACGTTTCCACACCTAAACATCAACTTCAGCATCAGCGCGCCTTATGCAGCGGCAGCGTGCTGTGCGTGATGACGGTGGTTAGTTATTCGTGGAAAACCGTGGCGACCACCATTATCGCCGCACAAGCAAGAGTAGAAAGAATAGTCCATGACGCTTTCTACGACCGGGGTAAATCGGTTGGTTAATTTGATTCATTTACTGAATTTTAAAAACCCCGAAGCGCCCCAAGCCTTCGGGGTTTTTTTTTACCTGTTTAAAAGGCTGAGAACCAAAGGCAGAAAACCATAGGCTTGCACAGGCTTGCACAGGCTTGCACAGGTTTGTATGGGTTACGAGATCGGTAGTACTTCTGTTGGCTAAAGAACGGCCAGCAAAGGACGAGGGCTTTGGAAAGGCAGATGACGGGCTCGATACAGCGAGCGTCTTTTTTAAAATCAGCAAGCAAAAAATCAGCAAGCAAAAAGAGATTAACGAGCAGTAATAATGGAAACAAAAATAAAAATACACGCGCCCACTGCGCCGAATAGCCAGGAGCGGCGATTATTGCGACGCAATATCCCTAGCTCAATGTGGCTCAGGTTTTTCTATGTCTTTGGCATAGTCATGCCGTTGATTGTGCCTTTGTTTCAAAGCAAGGGTTTAGACATGCAGGAAATTTTTGCGCTGCAGACAATATTCGCTCTGGCTATGTTGGTCAGTGAAGTGCCTTCTGGTTACCTCGCGGATGTATTTGGGCGGCGCAATATTATTCTTGTGGGTTCAATCGCTGCTGGGCTTGGTCACAGTCAACTTCTGTTTGCCGACAGTTTTGCAGCCCTAGCTGTTTACGAGTTTACCTTGGGTATTGGAGCGTCCTTGCTTTCCGGTGCCGACCTCGCGCTGCTCTATGACACTGAACTTGCGCTAGGCAAAGACGCTAATCGACAGCGCCGTGTGGTGGGCAAACTGTATAGCGTTGGTACATTTTCCGCAGCTATATCTGCGGCCATGTGCTCCATGGTGCTTTTGGCTGGAGGCATCAATGAAGTTGTTTGGGTCCAAGCGATTATCGGCTGGGGGCCATTGTGTGTGGTGTACTTTTTGGTTGAGGCGCCGCGCCCGCACAAGCCCTCTGAGCCTGTTGTTGCCAACACTTCTCATTGGCAGGCTTTTGGGCAAATTGTTCAGGTGCTATTAGTGCAATCGGCAATTTTGCGGCAAATATTTTTGGCGCTGTGCATTTGGCCTCTTACAACTTTTTACGCGACATGGCTGTTGCAGCGCATATGGCAAGACCAAGGGGTAGACCTAATTCACTTTGGCTGGTTGTGGGCGGCATTGACCTTATTGACCGCGTTATTTTCGCGCTTTAGTCACCGCATAGAAGCATTGCTGGGGCCGCGGATTTTGTTGGGCTTTATTGGCCTTGCGCCGATTGTTGGTTTTATTGCGTTGGCGGAGTTTGGGTTTTTGCTTGGTCTGCTAGGCGCAGCTATATTTTTTATCATTAGAGGTCTGGGCACGGTGTTGTTGACCGATGCGCTGAACCGCCGGATTTCAAGCGACTACAGGGCTACGGCTAATTCCTTAACGAGTTTCGGCTTTCGTAGCAGCTTTGCCTTAACCGGCCCAATGGTGGGTTTTGGTTTTGATGTTTGGGGCTTGGAAGTGCTGTTGTTGGCTCTGGGGCTAATCAGCGGAGTGCTGTTTCTTGTGATTCTTTGCCCGCTCATGCGCTCGCTGCCCGAAGGCAGGGTATTTAGAAAACAACAAAAAGATATGAATTCATTGACGATAAAGGAGGCTTGATATGCAACGTAAGGCAACATTGGTTGATGCCAACCACATCGACTCCACATTAGAGGGGGTTCCTAAGGATAACCCTAGCGAAGTGATTGAAGAGGCGACTGAAGAAATTCATCAAGACCCGCTTGAAGGCACGCTAGGCGACTTTCCGCCAAATCAATACTCAGCGGGCGCAACAACTATGCTGCGCAAGCCAGGGGTGGAGTACGAATTGAAACTTATAGAGGGCAGTGGTGGCCAGCTTGCGCTTGTGGAAGTGCGGCCAGAGCCGAGTTTTTTCATTCGCTGGTTTTTGGCCTATGGCAATGCCCTGCAACACCATGACCTCTTTATGTAGGTCTCTAGTTAGATCTGTAGTTAGACCTGTAGTTAGACCTGCCCTGAGGTTCATATTTGGGCTTAGGTATAAGTGAGAGGTTTAACCCTGTTTGTGCTTAGGCATTGTCTGGTTTGGGATACATTGCTGTTTATAGCAGTTTTTCTTACCGTTAATTTTTCCGGTTGACGCGTGTCGGGATGGATATCAGCGTAAGTTCTCGCTATGGTCCTGACAGCTTTTTACCGGAGAGGGCAATGTCTAAGCCAAACATCATTTTTATTTTCGCGGATCAACATCGCCATGACGCACTGGGGTGCGCGGGCAATGAAGTTATTCAAACACCCAATTTAGATCGTCTAGCAGGAGAGGGCGTGCGCTTTGCTAACACTTGGTGCCAGTCGCCTATTTGTCAGCCGTCTCGTGCGTCTATGATCAGCAGCGCATATCCAAACGAATTGGGTGTTATGCGCAATTTTGGCCGCGACCTTGATAGCAACACCCCCACTTTTATGCAGCACTTACAAAGCGCCGGCTATCGCACGGCCAATGTGGGTAAAACCCATTACTACTCTGAAGGTTTGGTAGAGCCAGATAAGGACGATGGCGATATGCGTCAATTTGATGCTCAAGTTAAGGCCTTTGGCTTTGATCATAACGTGGAAGAATTCGACCGTTACGTGCACGCTATGGATGGAGTCACTACACCCTATACAGAATACTTAAAGCGCGAAGGGGTGTTTGAGCCTTACAGTGATCTGATTAAATCCATATGGCGTCTAACGCCTCAGCATTGGGATGGCGTGACCAGTCCAATAAGTAAGGAGCAGGATTTAACCAGCTTTTTGACTAGGGAAGCCCAGCAATGGATTGCCACGCAAAAAGAGGATCAGCCTTTCTTTCTGCAACTCTCTTATGTTCAACCCCACGTGCCGTTAATGGGTGACCCGCAATGGGCGGAATATTATGCCCAAGCACCGATCACTCGCGGGGCAGCCCTTGTACAGCAGTCACACCCGGAGGTTTGGCAGAACTATTTAACTTGGTGCGATCACCATGCTAACGGTAAGTTGCTCACCGATGAATATGTGTTAGCTGGCGCGCGTCAGTACTATGCAATGATTTCTCTTGTTGATGAGAGTATTGGCAAGATTTTGGCGCAACTTGAAGACCAGAATATGTTGGACAACACAATGATCGTGTACAGCTCGGATCATGGCGAAATGCTCGGTGATCATGGATTAATGGCCAAATTCAGCTTTTACCGTAGCTCGGTGCAGATTCCACTCATTGTTAGACCCGCTGGGGGTTGTGCGGGCAAGGTGTCCGAGGCGCTGGTTGAGTTGGTAGATGTCGGCCCTACACTGTTAGACGCTGCTGGCGTTGCAGGTCTGGAAGACACTCAAGGGCGCTCGGTGCTGCCGCTGATGCGTGAGGGCGATGATGTTAAAGGCGCTGATGTTAAAGGTGCTGCTCAGAACGGTGGGCGAGAATATTTGTTCAGCGAAATTATGCAGCAAACCAGAAGTAAAGATGGCCCCACATTTCGCGCCATTCGTAATGGTCGTTATCGTATGACGATAGAAACTAAAACACGAACCCCCTGTGAATTCTTTGACTTGCAGGAAGACCCTAACGAGCTAAATAATTTGGTTGCAGGAGCGGGCGCTGATCTAGCAAAGCATGCTGACACAATGGCGGCGATGGTGGATGCTATAGATAGCCGAATCAGTAATTCTATGGACTAGTCTTTGCTCGCTTAGCCTTGTAGAGACTGCTCTAGTCTAGAAACGCTAAGGCCAATGCGAGCGAGGACACTAACGCAAATGTTCCGGCTTAACTGTGAAGGTTTAGCGTAACGAAAGCCGGTCTATTTGCATTTGCAGTAGTAGTTAAAGGCGTTAGCTAGATCTGTTGTTAGCCACAGCCTTGGCTGGCGCAGGATTTCTAATAAGCTGCGCTGACGGCGTTTTACGCTCGTATTTCTCGGCCGGAGTATTGATGATCTCCAACAATTCCCCTTGCCTGTCACCCGCCTTAATGCGCTCCCCGCTTACAGTGCCGTAAACTGTGGAGCGCTGTTGCGGGTCTCTATTGAGATTACGCACTATGGTCTGCATTTGCCGGGGCGAGGTTTCTTGACCATGCTGAGTACCAGCGGCGCGGCTGATAGATTCGTTCATCAAGGTGCCGCCTAGGTCGTTACAACCAGCATTAAGGCAAGCCTCTATGCCTTTATGGCCCATCTTCACCCAGCTCGCCTGAATGTTATCAATTTGGCCGTGCAGCGTTAGACGTGCAACCGAGTGCAGTAAAACAGCTTCGCGGAAGGTTGGGCCTTTGCGCGCTTTGCCCTTCAAGTACATTGGCGCTTCCATATGAATGAAGGGCAGTGGTACGAACTCTGTGAAACCACCGGTTTTTACTTGTTGAGCGCGTATCCGCAATAGGTGCCTGGCGAGGTGCTCGTGCTTCTCAACATGGCCGTACATTACGGTTGCGGTAGTTTTGAAGCCGACTTCATGAGCCGCTTCCATAACATCTAACCATTGTTGGGTATTGATCTTATCTGCACAAATTACCGCACGAACTTCGTCATCGAGAATTTCTGCAGCTGTGCCGGGTAGTGTACTGAGCCCTGCATCTTTGAGTTGGGTTAGATAGGTCTTAAGATCCATCTCAAGTGTTGCCGCACCCTGCCACACTTCTAGCGGTGAGAACGCATGTATATGCATTTCTGGCGCCGCCGCTTTGACAGTTTTAATAATGTGGGTGTAGGTGTCGCCAGTGTACTCAGGGTGTATGCCGCCCTGCATACACACCTCGGTTGCGCCTCTGTCCCAAGCCTCGACTGTGCGACGGGTAATTTCTTCGTCGGAAAGGTCATAAGGTCGACCTCTTAGGTTCTCTGACAACTTACCCTTTGAGAACGCACAGAATTGGCATTTGAAATAACAAATATTGGTGTAATTGATATTTCGGTTAACGACAAAGCTGACGCTGTTACCGTTGGTGTTGCGGCGTAGTTCATCGGCAGCCTGCACTACCGCGCTGAAGTCATCGCCGCGTGCTTGAAACAAACGAACTACCTCTGCTTCAGTCAGTTCTCTGCCTGTTTTAGCGTCTTCGATAATAGAAGCTAAGTCGGCGGATATGCGCTTAACCGGATTAATGATGGCGCTCATGATTTCTTCAGGGGGTTGAGTGTCTACGTCTCCCGGAGACCACTCATCAATGCGCGGCATGCCTTCGGTGTCGATCATTTCCAACACACGTTCATGCAAGTCTGGGTGAACCCAGCGCTGAATATCTTGGGCATAAGCTGGGTAAATTGTTAACCGTTCGGTGAGATACTTGCCAGCTGACGCAGTTTCGCGGGCGAGCTCTTCAACCTGTGGCCAAGGGGCTTCAGGATTAACAAAGTCAGGAGTCACTGGCGACACGCCGCCCCAGTCGTTGATGCCAGCGTGAACAATTTGCGGTAGCACGCCAGGGCTTAAGTTGGGTGGCGCTTGGATACTCATAGTGGCACCGAACAAAATGCGCGCAACGGCAATAGTCCACAACAGTTCGCCAAGATCTGGCTCTGGCGCGTTGACCATTTTGGTATCTTCCTTGGCACGGAAGTTCTGAATAATGATTTCTTGTACGTGGCCGTGGCGCAAGTGAATGTCACGTATCGCCAGCAAACTTTCAACGCGCTCAAGGCGGGTTTCACCGATGCCAATTAATATGCCCGTGGTGAAAGGCACGCCTGCAATGCCAGCGTTTTCTAGAGTTTGTAGGCGAACGGCGGGAATTTTGTCTGGCGAGCCATAGTGGGGCATGCCTTTTTCGCACAGCCGTTCACTGACAGATTCCAGCATGATACCCATAGACGGCGAAACCGAATGGAGTTTGGCCAATTCTTCAGGCTCTAAATTGCCGGGGTTTAGGTGGGGTAGTAGCCCTGTTTCTTTAAACACGGCCTCTGCCGCAGCAAACAAGTATTCAGTGGTCGATGCGTAGCCCATTTCGGCCAGCGCATCTCTAGCTGCTCGATAGCGCAGCTCAGGTTTTTCTCCAAGGGTGAAAAGCGCTTCCTTGCAGCCCATGGCTTGACCATGTCGTGCCACCTCCAAAACCTCTTCAATGCTCATGTAGGGGGCTTTAACCTTGCGCGGCACTTGAGCGAAGGTGCAGTAGTGACAGACGTCTCTGCACAGGTGGGTGAGCGGTATGAAGACTTTACGTGAATAGGTCACAACATTTCTGAAGCCCTGGTCGCGCATAAGTGATGCCGCATCAGCCAGCGCACGGGTGTCTGTGTTGTCGGCAAGTGTTAAGGCTTCTTCGTTGCTTGGGCTGATTCCAGCTACTGCATTTTCGAGTAGGGACTTCATAAATTATCCTGGGCCAAATGGGTGTTGGTACTAAGCCGGTGGGCGATACCAGATCTATTTAAGTAAATGGCAGTTTGGCTGCGCGGTTGTTGTTGGTAGAGCGCCATCAAATCTTTTGGCGTATCAACATCAAGGGCAAAGCAACTGGCAGGCACAATTTTGGGTGTGATGCCTGCAGCAAAGGCAGCATCTACGTGGGGTTTGAAACTTTTGCCGTCGAAAATGTACGGCACGCTGAGCGGCGGTGAACAAATTAGTCCATTAGTGCCGACATTTTCAGAGTCTGGCAGCACGGTAACTTGATTGTGCGAGCGCACCAATTGATCCACTTCATCAGTGGTTATGGCTGGCACATCGGCAGGCACAACAAAAATGCCTTTAGCGGAGAAGTGAGAAACTAGGTATTGGGCTGCCTGGGTTAAAGCGCCAGCTAAATCCACATTGGGACTCTCTGCGAAGCGTTCTGTGGCAAATGTCTCTGCAAGGGCGTCGGCTTCTCTAGCGCGAGAAACAATGAGCACGCCGGTTAGGGTCTCGCTGTGAGACAGACACGTCAGCACGTCACGTGCCATAGCCAACATGAGTGATCTTCGTTCGTCTTCGTTTAAGACATTAGCCAGACGTTGTTTCGCCCGAGCGAAAGTCTTGATGGGAACGATAGCCCACATCAGCATCTCCTGTTTTGTTAATAACACGGTATCGACCCCTATTCGCACCCCTTTATTGTGCAACTGAGTTGTCGTAACCGTTCTGGACTATTGCAGTGGCTCGTAGTGCTACGAGTATCAGCAAAGCTGATCATTACCGGGTTAGCCGAATGCAGCCGTTACTTCATATGCCTATGAGGTAAGCGACTCAGCAAAAAAGACCGGTATTATTTAGACTGCAGTGTGTCCAAAAACCTTATGCATTCGCGGGCTAAATCCACGCGATCTTCTAAAGTTACCATGACCGACTTAGTGGCGATAGCTGGTATTGCTAATTCCCCTATGCTCTGGGCATCGGTTTCATCCAAGACGAAACCGTCTATCAGTCCTTCATACTGGTCAGCAATTGCCTTAGCCGTGGTTGGTATTTGTAGTTCTTGCATCATTTTTGCGGCGGGCCCTTTCAGTGCCAGCCCGGCAACAATTGGCGATACCGCGATAATGGGTAGGTGCGCTATGGCCTGCCGCATGCCCGGTACTTGAAGAATGGGCGCAACCGAGACGAACGGATTAGACGGGCAAATGATGACGCCGTCGCAGTCTTGTAACCAAGCTTCTATAGCGGGGTTGATCTTCGCCTGCTCAATGCCTTCAAATCTGAATCCGGTGACAGCAGGTTTGCATTGTTCGCGCACAAAATAGTGTTGGAAGGCTAACTCGCCGTCAGTGGTATTCACCATGGTGCGAATAGGGTCATCGCTTATGGGCGTCATGGAGTGCTTGATGCCCATGCGCGCGGCAATTTCCGCGGTAGCTTGGGTCAGAGTTTTATTCTCTTTGAGCAATTGGGCGCGGCGCATATGTAGGGCAAGGTCTTTATCGCCGAGGCGAAACCATGCTTCTCCGCCCAAACCACCGAGTGTTTCAATAAACTGCCAAGTCTCGCCTGAGCGTCCCCAACCTAATTCTTGATTGTTTTCGCCAGACAAAGCGTAGGTCAGGCTGTCTATGTCTGGAGAAATATGTAGGCCAAGGTGTTCAAAGTCGTCACCCACATTGACGGCGAACATGACTTCTTCGGGGCTGAGAATCTTCGACAAGCCCAAAGCTAATTTGGCGCCGCCTACGCCGCCGGTCAGCGCAAGAATTTTCGCCATTAGCGGAACATGTCTTCAGCAAGGGGACGATTAATGTCCTGAGCTGTTTGAACGGGGTCACCGTCGTTGGTAAGAGTAGTGGCCTTGGGTAAACCGCGCAAAATCACCACAGGCAATTTTTCTGTAGTTTCACCCATCATAAGAGTGGCGCTGCTTGCCAGGGCGTCGGCTCTATTGACCAAGGTGGCTTGCAGTGAGCGACCGTAAATGTCTTCGCCACCACGATAGTCATCAAGCACGTTGATGCCGGCACAGCCAATAGCGCTGCCAATGGTGCCCATACGCCATGCGCGATTATGCGAATCGGTAATAACTACGCCAATTTGCACGCCAAATCGTTGTTGTAGCTGCTCGCGTATAAGTGCTGCGGATTGGTCCGGATTTTTCGGCAGTAATAACGCCTGTTCGCCGTTGCTGTGATCAACATTAGACTGATCAATGCCGGCGTGTGCGCCCACAATTCCCAGCTTATGTCTTACCACGAGGACGTTGGGCTTGTGCCGCATGACTTCGCTAGATTCATTCAGAATCAGCTGCACCATACGGGGATCTTTATTTGTAGCCGCCGCCAGTTCAATGGCCTCTGGCCCAGCTTCAATGCTGGCGAGAGCAACCGTTTGGCCTTCTGCTTTAGAAATAATTTTTTGTGCAAGGCAAAGGACATCGCCGTCTTCAAGCGTGAGAGCTTGAGCCTTTAGGGTACTAGAGATAATCTCGCTGAGATCATCTCCAGATTCCACCATAGGAATGCCCGGCACACCTATGACGGAGAAGCGCAGAGCCATGGATTAGTGCTCTTGACCGATGATCTTGATGCCAGAATGGGACAAAATGCCACCGCGGTTGATCTGGATCAGGATTGAAGTTAACGCTTCTGCTGCGGCTGCATTGGCAATCGGTCCTGCGTGCCAGCCGGTCATGCCCGCTTCGGTGATCATTTCAATGACCTTGGCGCGTGAATCTTTGCTGTTACCTGAGACTAAAACGTCGCACTCAATCACGACGTCTTGCTGTAGCAAGTGTGCTGCGATGTTTTGGAACGCGCTGACCACGTGTACTTCTTCACCAAGGAAATCTTGTGCACGCTTACCTGCGCTGCCCTCTTCAGGAAGCTGTACGGTGCCAACTTTGGGCGGTACCAATGGCACAGTCACGTCAATAAGGATTTTGCCCTTCAGGTGATCCTTCAGTGCGTCTAGTGTAGAAATTTGGTGTGCGGCAGGTACAGTTAAAACCACAATGTCGCCAGCTGCTGCTGCATCGCCATTTTCCATAGCTTGGGCAGGTGTGTCTGGGCTGATGGCTTGCAATGCCTCTACGGCTGCCTGAGCTTTATCTAAAGTTCTTGAGCCAATAACGATGTTGTAACCGGCTTTCGACCAACGAATTGCCAAGCCTGTACCGAGGTCACCTGTACCGCCAAGAATGGCGACTGTTTCTTTTGTAGACATTGAATTACCAGATCTATGAATTAGGGCGCAAGAGTATGCCGCTAATCACTAGGTAATGAAAAGTCCGTATTTGTAACCCTTGATTGTACAAAGGCGTGTTGCTGGTCATAAACGGCGTTTTGGCCTTTAGAATGTGTGGGCGTGACATTCCACTTGTATTAGCAGCAGGCTTGGGCCAGCCTTACTTTTTTCAATTTTGGAGAGGGTGATGCGGATAGGTGCAATGATTGGTGCGGATGGCACTAAAAGTTCAATAGATGAAGTTATTCAGTTGGGCAAGGACATGGAGCAAGCGGGTCTTGACCACGTTTGGTTGGCGAATATTTTTTCTTATGATGCCATATCTACCCTTGGACTGATTGCGCGAGAAACTTCAACTATTCGCGTTGGCACAGCCGTTACTCCCACCTACCCACGACATCCGGGCGCGCTGGCGCAACAAGCAATGACCACGGCTGCGGCGTCAAAGGGCCGCTTTACTTTGGGCATTGGTTTATCGCACAAGGTGGTGATCGAAAATATGTATGGCATGAGCTATGACAAGCCTGCCAAGCATATGAAGGAATATCTAAATGTACTGATGCCGCTCATTCGTGGTGAAACTGTCAATTACAATGGAGATGAGTTTCAGGTTAATGGTCTGACTTTAGATATTCCAGGCGGCAATGATTTACCCGTAGTTGTTGCAGCTCTAGGCCCGCTCATGATTAAGCTTGCAGCGCAAATGACTGATGGCACCAATACGTGGATGGTGGGCCCCAAGACCATGGAAGAACATATTATCCCCAGTTTTCGTGATGCAGGTAAGCCAGACCCAGCCATTGTTGCGGGCATGCCTATTGTGTTGACCACTAACGTAGACCAGGCCAAAGCTGTGATTGCGGAAAACTTAACCGTTTATGGTCAGCTGCCCAGCTATCGCGCCATGCTCGACCGCGAAGGTGCTGCCGGTCCCGCTGATATTGCAATTGTTGGTGATGAAAATCAGTTGCGTGGCCAGATTAAGCGCTTTGAAGATTTGGGTGTGACCGACTTCAACGCGGCCATTATGGATACTGAAGAGGGCGCTTATGCGCGTACGTTAGAATTCCTCGGCAGTTTGAAAGGTAATTAGCAGTCTAGTTTAGAATAGGGCACAAGGGTTCTAGGTATGTTTGAAGCAAAATTTTCGCCTGCGGCGGAGCGTAACAAAGATGTAATTTTGTCCGTGTTGCGCGACGTGCTGCCGCGCAGTGGAGATGTGCTAGAAATAGCCAGTGGTACTGGTCAGCATATTTTGCATTTTGCCAAAGCATTGCCTGATTTGCACTGGCTGCCTAGCGAGCCCGATGAATCCTATCGAGTGCCTCTGCATGACATTATCGAGCAAGCAGGGCTGATTAATGTAGCGGAACCCATTGATTTAGATGTGCTTGAGACTTGGCCAGACATCACTGTGAATGCGGTGATAGTTGCTAACATGTTGCATATATCGCCCTTTGCTACCGTGCAGGGGTTGGTGGCAGGGGCTGCAAGGGTGCTGGTGCCCGACGGCATTCTGCATGTTTATGGACCCTTTAAAGCAGGTGGTGAGTTCACCAGCCCAAGCAATGAAGACTTTGACGTAAGTCTTAGGGCGCGCAATGAACTGTGGGGCATTCGAGATTTGGAGGAAGTGACCTTGGTGGCTATTGAGCAGGGGCTGCAATGCATCAGCATTAAGCCGATGCCGGCGAATAATTTTTCTCTGGTGTACAAGAAAACCAACTAGCTTTCTTCTATTTAGCGCCTCAGTTAATTAACTACCGAGTTAACCAGTCATTCAAAACGAGCATCTGCATTAATAGTGAGGCGGGGGCGGTTCTATTTGTGGTTCCGCGCCTTCATCTTCTTGGCCCTGAGACTGCAACTTCTCAGTGAGCATTTGTAAACTCTTCTCTTGGCGATACAGCCTCTTCTGCAACAGCACCATTTCGTCGTTTAACTCGGTAATGGTCTCATCTTGAAACTCAAGGCGAGTTTCAAGCTCAGTAATACGTTGCTCTGTGTCATTCACGGTGGTTGTCATATTTTGTTTATCTTTGTGAGCAGGGTTTGATGCGCAATTAGATGTGTCCACGGAAGCCAATGCGCATGCGGGTTTTAAAAGCGAAAAAATTGTCTTTGCCCGAAACCTTTATGCGCTTAAGGCGAAAAGTATTCGGCCGAGTATCTATGCCCTCGTCTGTTGTCACCGCAGTGCGGAATTCAGCTGCTTGGCACAGCTTAACATCTTCGTCTCCATAGTGGCCGAAGGGGTAAGCGAAACTAGTAACTTGGGTGGCGAAGGTTGTACTCAATACTTTTTTGCATTCATTGATTTCAAATGTCTTGGTGTCCATGTCGACACTGGGAAGGTGGCAATGAGTCAGCGTATGGCCGCCAAGTTCAAATACATTGGACGCAAGCATTTCTACCACCTGTTCATCGCTGAGCTTTGGCTCGCGCATCAAGTCGCCAGAGTTGTGTTTGGCATTTTTGCTCACTGACCAATCTCTTTCATGGCGGTCAGTGACTAAGTAAAGGGTGGCGCAGGCATCATACTTTTTCAGTATGGGCAGTGCTTGGCTGTAGTTGTCTTCGTAGCCGTCGTCAAAAGTGATGGCCACGCGCTTGTCGCCGCGCGCCTTCACTGTGAGTAGTTCTGAGGCTTTTATAAAGGTCCAGTTATTTGCCTTTAGCCAAGCTATCTGGCGTTCAAACATTTCAGGGCTAACCCGTAGACCTCGGTGTTTTTGCTTTGGCTGGGATTCGCTGATCATGTGATACATAAGAATGCGCGGGTGCTCTAACCCAACGGTAGGCCGCCACCAACAGTATTTTAGTGAGAATAAAATAAACACAATTAGACCTGTGCTGATCATCCACAACATTACGCTTTAGCCCTCAGTGGGTTTGCATTAACCGTCACAGTGCACCAGTTCAGCATAAGCACTAAGAGTTTGTGCGCACATGTTCTCAAGCAAAAAGTCAGTGTTGTCTTTGATCTTAGTTTTTGTGGTCTGCGCCTCATCGCTGAGTACGCGCTCACATACGGCAAATAAATCATCAGTATCCTGTGGGCGCACTCGTCCTTCTGGATATAGTACGCTCAAAATTTCGCCCACTCCGCCGGTGTCGAAGCCTATGGTAGGGGTGCCGATGCTCAAAGGTTCAAGTACGGTTCTACCGAATGACTCGGCCTTGGTAGATACGGCTAAGACCACGGAGGAGACCGCGTAGATATTGCGGATGTCGGATCTATGCCCAATAAAGGCGATGTCGTCTTGTAGTGATTTGCTCGCAATATCTGCCTTTAGGGAGGCCAAATAGGTGTCGTGGTCGGAGTCCGCGCCGCCAACGATAATACCTTTGACGTCGCTCACGCCCTGTTCTTTAAGGCGTTGGATGAGGTTGACTAAATGGTTGTGACCTTTTAGTCGTGACAGCCTGCCCGGTAGACAAATCAATCTTTGACCCTCGAGGTTTGGCCATTCTCTCGCCCAGTTATCCAACCACTGCGCCGTGGGTTGATAGCCTCTTGGAAAATCTTCTGGGTCTGTGCCGCGATGAATGACTTTGATTTTGGCAGCGTCAATTCTAGGATAATTGTCGACGAGATATTTTTTCGCCACATTAGACACGGTGATGACGGTTTCGCCGCAGCCCATGATTTCGCTGTAGCGACTAACCGAATGCAGGCCGTGCAAGGTGGTGACCAGTTTAGGCCTTGTGGCGGGGTTCATCTTGCGCCAAGCCAACCAGACGATCCATGCCGGCATGCGTGAGCGCACATGAATAACATCTGCATTAACGTGCTGTAGCCATTTTCTTAGCGGACGAATATGCCGCAGGGTCAGTGGCGATTTTTTGTGTAGTGGCCAACTGTGGTGCTGACTACCCTGCATGATGAGTTGATCTACTAAACGGCCACCATTTGAGACCACGTGAGATTCGTGGCCGTTAGCTACCAACGCTTGTGCAATTTCAAGCGTACCGCGTTCGACGCCGCCGCTCTCCAGACTGGGTAAAAACTGAATGACTTTCATTGCAGCTTATTCGGCTTGTGCAGTTTATGCAGAAGCGGCCCTAAGCTTATGGGCAAGCATATGGGGTAGCAAATTTTCTTGCGCGGGCTTATCACTAAAGTCTGCCGTCTACCGCGTCGCCGGGTAAAGTGCCTTTGGTGTCGAACAGCACGTGGCTCGCCTTACCCCATTTTCTAATCTCACTCACGCCGAGAGTCTTGAATTCTTTGTGTGCGACGGTAAGTACAATGGCGTCGTAGGTATTGTTCTCAGGCTGGCTAATGGGTTCTATCTTGTAAGCACTTTTTGCTTGCTCAGGGTCGGCCCATGGGTCAAAGACATCCACGTCCATGCCGAGGTCGGTGAATTCGCTAACAACATCTATTACTCGGCTATTACGTAAGTCTGGACAGTCTTCTTTAAAGGTCAGGCCTAACACTAGAACTTTTGCGTTGTTCACTGCAACGTCATGTTGAATCATCAGTCGAATGACTCGGTCAGCCACATATGCGCCCATGGCATTATTGATTCTACGGCTGGCCCTAATCAGTTCGGGGTTATGACCAACAGACTGAGCTTTGCGGATAAGATAGTAAGGGTCTACGCCAATACAATGGCCGCCTACCAACCCCGGTCTAAAGGGCAAAAAATTCCACTTAGTTCCCGCCGCTTCGAGCACCTCCAAGGTATCTAAACCAAGTTCAGCAAACAGCGTGGCGAGTTCGTTAACTAACGCTATATTTACGTCCCTTTGAACGTTTTCTATGACTTTTGCCGCTTCTGCAACGGCTAAACTGGGCGCTAGGTGGGTACCGGCGGTGATGACCTTTGCATAAATGTCGTCAATAGTTTTGGCCGCCTCAGGTGTTGAACCAGAGGTTACTTTAACAATGTCGGTAAGCCCTCTGGTTTTATCGCCGGGGTTAATCCGCTCAGGGCTGTAACCGACATAAAAATCTGCGTTGAATTTAAGGCCAGACACCGACGCTAAAACAGGCACACAAATTTCTTCTGTTGCGCCGGGGTATACGGTGGATTCAAAAACCACTATGTCATCGATTTTTAGATATTTGCCGACCGTATTGCTGGCGCTGATCAGTGGTGAAAAATCAGGTTGGTTTGAGTCATCTACCGGCGTGGGTACAGTAACAATGTAAAAGTCGCACTGGGCTATGTCATTGGGGTTTGAAGATAACGTCAGTTGGGTCAGTGCGCCGAGCTCTTGTGTGCTGAGTTCTCCAGTGCGGTCGAAGCCGTCTATTAAGCCGCCCACACGCTCGTCGTCGACATCAAAGCCAACAACTGGAAAGTATTTTGCGAAGGCAGCGGCTATGGGCAAGCCCACGTAACCTAAGCCAATCACTGCAATATTTTTTTGCCGCTGCAAGGGCGTACCCCAATTAAGAAAAGCGCACTATAGAACGAAACTGCGTTGAGCCAAAGCTCACAGCCAACGCGGAGGTGTTTTTGTTGCATCTTTTGTTTTAGGTGGATTTTGTTTCTGCGTCCTTGGAAAATTTGCTCATTATCTGCATGTAGCCAAGAAAAGCGGTTATGAGGCCGGTAGGTCTGCTTGATATTTCCGCCCTTTGTATTGGGCATCAATCAATTTTTTTGGGTGCATGCCATCTACATAGCCTTTGAATCCGGGTTCGATAATATTGTAGCCCAGCATATTTTGAATTTTGGCACTGTACTGGCCCGCTATATTTGGCGGCACGGCCAAGACCATATTTTCAATTTGCCTCAGCCCAGGCGAGCAGTATTGGGGCGTAATGGCCAAGCGGTCGGCGCTAGAGTTGTTTGCGCCGCCTCGGTGAATTAGGGCGCCATCAAATACCAAAACCGAGCCGGCGGGCATAATGACTTTAATGGCCTCGCCCTCGTTACCTAGCCTTTCTTCAGGCCAACGGTGGCTGCCGGGAATAACCTCTGTCGCGCCGTTATTTTGAGTGAAGTCGTCAAATGCCCAAATAGTGCTGACACCAAAGCGGGGCCTGGGTTTGTTGATGCCTAATTGTTCGACTGCATCGTCGTAGTGAAAGGGCTGGGGCGTTTCTCCGGGGTGTACTAAGATGGACAGCGCCGCAGAGAGTAAATAATTGCTTGGCAAAAGTGCATCGACTAAGGACATAACACCTGAATGCTCTATGATTTTTGCCACCGACGGTGCTTTAGCCAGCAGCGCATAGACGCGCTCGGTGTGGTGGCCCTCGAAATCATTTCTACCCGGATGTTTGCCTTGGCAAAAGGGTGCGAGTTCGCTGCGAATTTCGTTCACCAATGCGTCATTAATGGCGTCTTCAATAATAGTAAAACCATCGTTTTCTATGGCTTGTAAGTGTCCTGCCAAATTGCTGTTTAGATTATTCATGTGCCCTTCCGCCTACCAATCTTATGCCATTCACTATGGACCTTCTAAGGTGCAGATTCTATGCTCGGGGGCGAGGCTACTTATCATTAGGTGAGTCCAAATTAGCTAAGGGAGAGAGATTATGTTGCAAGATTTATCAAATAAAGTGGCGTGGATTACCGGCGCCGGAACAGGCATTGGCGAAAGCGGCGCTATTGCTTTGGCTCAGGCAGGCATGCATGTCGTACTGTCAGGTCGTCGTAAGGAAAAGCTTGAAGGGGTTGCTGCTCAGTGTGAGGGTCGCGCAACAATTGAAGAGCTAGACGTGGCAGACCGAGATAGCGTGTCTGAAGTTGCACAAAGAATTATTCAAAAATTTGGGCGCATTGATGTTTTGGTAGCCAGTGCGGGCATTAACGTAAAAGAGCGTAATTGGCATAACGTCAGCTTGGATGACTGGGATTCCGTGATTCGGATTGACTTAGATGGCGCTTTTTATTGCTGTAAGGCGGTATTACCAACAATGAAAGAGCAAGGTAGCGGCCTGATCATTAACATCTCCTCTTGGGCGGGTAAATATGTCAGCGTGGTTACCGGCCCTGCCTATACGGCAGCCAAGCACGCTATGAACGCTATGAATGAAAGCATCAATATGGAAGCCGGTAGTTTTGGCGTTAGAGCCTGTGCCATGTGCCCTGGAGAAGTAGCGACGCCGATTTTAGACAACAGACCTATTCCTGTGTCCGCGGAGGATCGCGCGCAGATGGTGCAGCCGGAAGATTGTGGTGAAGTAATTCGCTTTTTGGCGCAGTTGCCCAACCATGTGTGTATCAATGATTTGACCATCAGCCCTACCTACAACCGTGGCTATGTGGCCCAAGCCAAGGGACATATACCCGGTCCTGCTTAGAGCTTTAGTTGCAACCTGAAGGCTCGTTGCGAGCCTTCATCTTCATTCAATAGAGCAAGGGCACTTTACGTGCCCTTATCTCTACGCTAGCGGATCCGCTTGGTGGGTAGTTTTTAGTTTAAAGCGTTTATTGCTGGCAGCAGTTGCTCTACTAGCATTTTGGTCTGCTCGATCATATCCGCAGTGCCAGAAGCTATGGGTCGCAGAATAAACTTATGCGCGCCACTTGCGTGAAAGTCTTCAACCATCGCCATCATTTCATCGACACCGCCAACGGCACTGTAAGCGGCTGGGTCCTTGCCTAAACGTTTTGCTAAGACTTCATTGTACTTTTGCACCATCGGGTCGCTTTGCTTGCCGAAGCGAAAGCCGAAGCCAGCGCCAAAGTGATCGTCGTCTATTTTTCGCCCCAGCTCCCCGGCACTTATTTTGATCGCCGCAATGACAGGCTTTATTTCCGCTGCGGATTCTATTCCAGCCTGCCAGCCGGTGCCCCAGCGCGCAGTTCTCGCAATGGCTTGCGGCGCAGAACCACCAACCCAAAGAGGCATGGGCGACTGTACCGGCTTTGGCGAGATGGTTGCGTCAATCAATTGGTAGTAATCACCTTGAAAGTTGACATTGTCCTCGCGCCATAGTGCGGACATAATTTGTAAGCTTTCTTCAGTGCGCTTGCCGCGTCCTTTGGTATCTCGGCCGGTGGCGATAAAGTCTCTAGATAGCGCACTCCCTACGCCGAATGCGGGCAGCAGACGTCCTCCAGACAATACATCAATGGTTGCGCAGGCTTTGGCCGTAAGCACAGGGTCTCTTAGTCCCATGCTGGCTACGTTCATGCCAAATTTGAGTTTTTTGCTGCCGCCGGCTAACGCTGCCATCACACTCATAACTTCTAGGTTGGGTGCTTTCTCAATAATGCGATCACTTTGCCAGATCGAATCAATGCCACCGTTGTCGCAAAGGTTCACCCACTCCCAAAAGCCCTTACCATCATCAAATGTGAAATTTGCTATTCCGATTCCTGCGCCGACGGTCATACATTTCCCCAAGTTCTTGCTGCGTAATTTTTTATTGCAGAGAGAATACTACCGGGATCTACCAGGCAAGCGAAACTTTCTTAGATTAAGGTAAGGTTGTGATGCTTGCCTACCATTAGCCTCGCTTGGCTTGGCTTGGCTTGGCTTGGCTTGGCTTGGCTTGGCTTGGCTTGGCGTTAGGCGGTTTCTTTTTACCTAACGTTATCTGACCGCATCTACTCAATTTTAGCGACGGTACCTTTTAGCGCTACTCCCACCACAAAAGTTCCCGCGCCGCATTGAAACAGACTACCGTTAGAAAATTCTTTGTGTTTGTAGTTGCTCTTGATGTTAATCACTGCATTGCCGCCTTCTTGTAACGCGCGCTCTTGTAAGGCGATAAGTGCCGAGAACGACGCCCATTCACAAGCAGTGGCATCTGATTTTCCAAATCCGTTAGTCTTTCTGCTGGTTGAAATGTTTTTCAACGTTTCTAGCATTGCAGGCTCATCTCCGCCAGCAAAAAATAGTTGTACGCTAGCATTAAAAATTCCCTGCTCAAGGCCTTTAATGATTGACTCTTGTAGTGGATAGTTTTGCACCGTACCACGCGCAAATGATGGGGCGGCACTGAATAAAAAAAGCAGGGCTAATAGTGTTGCAGCTGAGAAGACTTGTACCTTCATGGTTGTTCCTCTGTATCAATGAAATCGATTATTTAGAAAACAACTTCTACCTTTGAATGAGGAGTAGAGCAGAAGAGTGTATCTGGCTAATGTATTTCTGCAACAGGCGCAAACACGCATTTTTGCTGCTTAAAGGCGTATTTTTAGGTCCAAGCGGTTTTACTCGGCAAATCAACTAGGGCCTAACTTTTGCAGTTATAGCCCGCATTATTGTTAATTTGGTCTTTCTGTCAGAATTATAAATTGACAGGGTTGCGCTGAATCTCATCGCGGTGATCGCTCAGTCGGTCGCCTAAGGTGTTACAACACCAAAGTGTGGTGACCAAAAGTACCCCGGGGAAAATCAGCATCCAAGGTGACGACTCTATGGTTGCGGTGCCATCGGCAATGAGCACTCCCCAGCTGGTATTAGGCTCTTGTACACCAAGGCCAAGAAAACTGATAAAGCTCTCGGCGAGAATGACGCTGGGCAGGGTAATGGTTGCGTAGACGATAACCGGGCCAATGACATTGGGAATAATGTGTCGCCAAACGATTTGGCCGGTATGTGCGCCCAAGCTTCTAGATGCTTCAATAAACAGCGCTTGGCGAATGCTCAGAGTTTGCCCGCGCACAATACGCGCAAGATCAAGCCAAAATATTGCGCCGAGTGCTGCAAACAGCAGGTACGGGTTGCGGCCGAACAGCACAACTAACAATATGACTAAAAGTATAAAGGGCAAGCCGTACAATACATCAACAATGCGCATCATGAATTGGTCCACCCGACCGCCCAAATAACCAGCAAAAGCGCCCCAGGGCACGCCAATAATAAGGCTTACGAAAGTGGCAATGACGGCAATGGTTAGAGAGGTGCGTGCGCCGATCATAGTGCGCACAAATAAATCGCGGCCGACTAAGTCCGTGCCAAACGGGTGGGCTAGAGAAGGGCCTTGTTCCATGGCGTCCCAATCAATGTCTTCGGGTTGCCAGTTGCTCAGTTCGGGTCCAATGATTGCCGCTATGACAATGATGGATAGCAAAATTATTGACACTCGGGTACTGCGTCGCATCTTGCGCTTATTGTTGGGTCTCGCTGTATCTTTATTTAAATGCAGCATCATTGGCGCAATCTTATGCGCGGGTCTAACCACGCATAGGCCAAATCAACGAAAAAGTTGAAGGTAACGATTGCCGCTGAATAAACCACCACCACACCCATGACCAGGGTGTAGTCTCGATTCAGCGCGCCCTGAACAAAGTAGCGGCCGATGCCAGGAAGATCGAAGACTTGTTCTACCACCACTGAGCCGGTTAATAAGGTGGCTGCGGCGGGTCCAAGAAAGGAGATTACCGGTAGCAGCGCCATAGGCAAAATATGTCGATACACCAGGCGTGATTGACTCAGACCTTTGGCCATTGCAGTTTTTACATGGGGTTCAAGCTTTGTTTCTATTATGCCTGCGCGGGTTAAGCGGGCTATGGCAGCGCTATAGGGCAGGGCTAGGGCAATGGTGGGTAGCACAAAGTGCCAAATAGAGTCGCTGCCGCCAGCGGGAAACCAACGCAGCAATACTGAAAAAACAAGTACCATTAGCGGTGCAACGACAATGGTGGGCAGCGCAATATTTAAATTATTCACCGCCATTATCAGGCGATCAGCAAAGGTGCGTTGGTTAAACCCCGCCGCTATGCCTATGCCAATTCCTAAGATAAGGGCAGTGAAGAGCGCGGCAACACCTAAGCCAGCGGAGATCGGCAGGCCGGCGGCTATTAGTTCATTAACATCGAAATCTTTTTGCCTGAAGGAAGGTCCCAAATCGCCTTGCAACAGCCCGCTCATGTAACGCGCGTATTGCTGATAAATGGGTTCATCTAAGTGGTAGGCGGCGCGAAGATTGGCCTCTATATCCGGCGGCATTTGGCGTTCGCCATCAAATGGTCCGCCCGGCGCTAATCGGACTAACCCAAATACTAAGGTGATGACGGTGAGCAATGTGATGAGCATAAAGGCAAATCGCGCCAGTAGGTAACGTGATGAGATTCTAGGCTTCACAATGCTTTTGCACCCACTAAGTATGCTCGTATTGGTTTAGTTGAGCGCCGCTGTATTTTAGCGTGCATCTTCCCAACTTAGATAACGCACTTGGTGCATATCACGTAAGTTATCCTCCCAACCCTTTATCTGCGGGGTGACTAATCTTTTCACACTCAAATTGTATAGAGGCACTACTGGATAATCTTGTGCGGCAACGGCGGCGGCGGCGGATAACAGTTCATTGCGTTGGGTTGCGTCTGCTAGGGCTTGGGCCTTTGTCATTAGGGCGTCAAATTCCTTTGACTGATAGCGACCATAATTTACAGAGCCAATGTTGGATTGTAAAAGAGAAAGGTAATGTTCTGCATTGTTTTCGCCAATCCAGCCAGCCCACGCAACACTGAATTTTCCTTGGCGTAGATCAGTGAAATGCGCTTTAAGCTCCGCTTGATGTAGGGTGGTTTTTACGCCGATACCGCGCCACATGCCGGCGATGGCTAGGTTTATTTTTTTGCCCTCAAGGCCACTTACGTGACGAAGAGTGATCGTTAGAGGGTTGGCTTCATTAAAGCCTGCCTCATTGAGCAGTTCTTTTGCCATGGCTTGGCGTTGGCGCAATGGTAGCCTCACATGATTTGGCGTGGCGGGTTGATAATTACTAATGAGCATTGGTGCAAAAGTGTAGCTTGGCTTATCTCCAGAACGCATGACTTTGCTTGTTAATATTTCTTGATCAACAGCTATAGACAGCGCTTTACGCACGCGTAAATCTGCAAACGGTTGTTCTGCTACATTGAATACAAGGTACATTGACGACAGTAACGGTGATAGGCGCAAGGCCTTGCCGCCGCTTTTATTAGGTGAGTTTTTGAGGGTTTGCAGTTCACTTGTTGGCACGCTGGGGATGGCATCCAATTCGCCGCTCCGATAACGGTTATAGCCCGATTGTTCACTGGCCAAAGGGTGGTATCTAACTCGCTCTATTGCCACAGAGGTGTAGAAGTGGGGGTTAGCGGTCATCTCTACATAAGCTTGGGGCTGCCAAGCTTGCAGTTTATACGCGCCATTGGAGACCCAGTGTTCTGGTTTTATCCAGTTGTCGCCGACTCTTTCAATAACATGCTTGGGCACTGGAAAAGCAATAGGATAGAGGAGGCGTTCGAGGAAGTAGGGGTAAGGGGCGGCTAATTTTATCTGCAGTTGCCTGGGGTTAACCGCGCTGATGCCTAAAGATTCCTGCGGCATTGAGCCTTGGTTCACCTGCACTGCGTTTTCTATCATGTAAAGAAAGTAAGCAAGGCTGGCTGCGGTTTTAGGATTGAGTAGTCGGCGAAAGGAGTAGACAAAGTCGTCTGCGGTTAAAGGTGCGCCATCTGACCAGCGAAGATCTTCCCTTAGGTTAAATGTCCAAGTGAGGCCATCTGCACTTTGTATCCATGACTTCGCCGCGCCTGGCACAATTTCGCCCTTAGCATTAAAGGTGGTTAGTCCAAGAAACAGATCATTGAGTAACGTTTCTTCCAGCCTAAGGTTGTAGCGGTGGGGGTCTAGTGTTTGTGGCTCGCCAGTATTGCCAAGATTGAGTGTTTTTGGCTCTGCGGCAATGCTTGCAGGTGTAGATAAAAGAAGCTGGCAAAGTAGCAGACCGAGGACCGCAAATTTGTGCCACGCGCTTGCCCCGTAATCTTTATTATTACGATGTGGTGCAAGGAGGCTTAACCAATTACTTTTTGTGGCGATCATTTACAGGTCCTGTGTTCAAGCCGCGCACCATACTAAAAAGTCTCTGGCTCTGACAGCTTTTGCAGGTATGGTTTTCTGACGGTCCGCTGGCTTGAATCCACTTTTTGCAAAAGACCGTGGTCCTGTTCACTGATTGCTGTTGGGTTAGCCCGAAAATTGCTATAAGTTCTCCGCTGGCTTTATCCGTCGCTAGTAAGTTTTGGAGGAAAAATGACAGTAGGTTCATCCTTGGTCGCAGATATTGGCGCCACTAATGCGCGTTTTCAATGTTGTGCCATAAGCGACGACCCCGCTGTACCGCCGTTGCTGATGGGCGAGCCGTTGGTTTTGTCCACCAC
>CAJXUL010000004.1 GCA_913060615.1 uncultured Gammaproteobacteria bacterium
GTCGTAGCCTATCCCGATAATCCATTGGCCCTTGGTCAACGTTCTGCTGTCCGCATAGTTCTTTAGTTCTTGGAGCAATCCGGGAATGTCTTTTGCTGGACCGACCGGGGGGGATGCCACATTAGCCAAACTCGCCACGCGCGCGTGAAAGGAAATATGACCGTGTGCGTCAATAAAGCCTGGCAACAGGGCGTGACCCTCTAACAAAACAACACGACCAACGCTGCCCCGCCAGTCTTTACGCAGGCCAACAAATACGATTTTGTCATTCTTCACAGCGACAAAATTAGTTGGCGACGGCTGATCGGCAAAAGTAAGAATGTTGTTGCCGAAAAAGGCAAAATCCGCCGCTATCGAGATAGGCTGGGCAGCAATAACTTTGGCTGGCAATGACCCGCTAGCAGCGCTTAAGCCGCCTGAGCCAGACAATAAAAGCGCCGCGGAAACCACTAATGCTAAGTTTTTCATATTTCTACCCCCATAGATTTACCGCGCATCATGACATAAAAGCCCCCCATGCCGTGGGTCAAAAAACTTTGCCGCGGCATCCCTTGAACCATCAATATGCTGCTAATCTTGGGGAAAATAACAGGAGTTTGCTATGTCTACATCTTTATATGATTTGAGTGTTGAGTCTTTTCTACAAATGGCGGAGGCCACGGTAGGTATTATGCAGGTTGGCCAACAGCACTGTGCCGAAAATAACATCAACCTAGATGATATTGTGGCAAACACCTTGCACCCAGATATGGCTGGCTTTCACTTTCAGATTGTCTGCGTCACGCACCAATCTTTGGGCGCTATCAGAGGTCTACAGAGCGGCGAATTTGGTCCACCCAGTGGTTACGAGCAAATGGACTACGCTGGTTTGCTGGCGTTAACCCAGCAAACTGTTGATACGCTTAAAGCCCTGGATCCTGTGAGCATTAACGAGCTCAGCGGCGGTAATGTTGTGTTCAAAATGGGCAAAACCGAAATTCCATTTACCTGCGAAAACTTCATTCAGTCCTTCGCTCTACCAAACCTATACTTCCACGCCACCACCGCCTACGACATTTTGCGTATGCAGGGTGCACCCCTTGGCAAAATGAACTTTTTGGGACAGATGCGTATTGGGGTTTAGTTTTAAGCTGGCGTTCGACTGGCCTTTAGTCGGAGCTCAGGTTACTGAGCTACCGGCTGCGACTAAGCTAAATCTAAACTAAACTAGACCTTGGCTAAATCTTAAAAATTCGGATAATCAGATGAGAATAATAATATCCCTCCTTGTTATGGCTGCTATGACAGTCTCAGCCGTGCCGGTACTGGCTGAGGACAACCACCAAATATTTGAGTTGGGTGATTTCACCCTTGAAGGCGGCACAGTACTGCCCAATGCCAAGCTTTCATTTGTGACGCACGGCAAATTGAAAGCCGACGGCAGCAACGTAATACTCGTGCCTTCAGCCTATTTGGGTGACCACCATGGATTTGATTTTCTTATTCAGCCAGGCCTCGCCTTAGACCCGGAAAAATACTTTATTGTCGCAACGGACATGTTTCAAAACGGCCTGTCTAGTTCGCCAAGCAATACCCCTGCTCCTTTTAACGGACCCAACTTTCCAGCGATTTCGATAAGAGACAACGTTCACGCCACCTACCGGCTGTTAACCGAGAAATATGGCGTTAGCCGCATTAAGGCTGTGCTCGGGTTCTCCATGGGTGCGCAACAAGCCTTTCAATGGGCCGTAAGCTACCCGGACTTTATGGACAAAGTAATTGGCTTGGCCGGCTCGGCAGTAGAATACCCCCATGGCGCAATTCGCCTGGAAGGTTTCAAAGCCGCCATAAAGGCAGACGCGAACTTTCTTGACGGAAACTATGTCCAGCCACCGGAACTCGGCCTCAAAGCGGGCGGCACCCATTGGGCCGCGTGGGGCACCTCTCAAGAATGGTTTCGCTTAGGTCTCTATGAAGAAATGGGACTTGAAAGCCCTAACGATATGATTGGCTTTATGCAGAGTTTGGTGTTGAGCTGGGATGCCAACGACTTACTCGGACTGGCGGCAACTTGGCAAAACAATGATGTAGGCAATACACCGGGATTTGACGGAAACGCAGAGAAAGCCCTAGGCTCAATTAAAGCTGAGGTGCTTTACATGCCGTCGAAAACCGATATGTATTTTCACATCGATGCTTTAAGCGCTGAGGCGAAGCTCATTCCTAACGTGACGCTAGCCGTTATCCCTACCTTGTGGGGGCACTTAGCCGGACTCGGTGTGGCAGCGGAAGATCAGTCTTTCATCAACAACAATACTGCTGAGTTCCTTCAACGCTAGCACCCGAAATCTGACGAGCAATTAGCCTATAGCGGCACCAGTTGGTGTCACAAGGCAAAACATAGAGATTACCCGGTTCCCTTTGTTTTTTGGTGGGGGCTCAAATCTAGGGCCACAAATGGCCTAAGAACTAGGCAGTAAGAAATGCAAGAGCATACCTAAAGGCCCGTGCATAAGGGTTTCGTAGATTTATTAGATCAACGTCAGGTGTTAACGCGCAGCGCGATACATAGGGTGAACAGCAGGCGAAGTAGCCGACTGGATTTTACCCATCACCTCAAATCCATGACGCTCGTAAAGTGAAATATTGGCCGGGTTCGAAGATTCTAAATAGGCTGGCAAACCTGCTTCGTCACATTTAGCCAAAGCGTATTTCATTAACTGAGCACCCAGCCCACGTCCTTGGTGACAAGGGTCGACACCGATTAATGGTAAATACCAGCAAGGCTCACTGGGGTGATAAGCCTCCATTTCACCTAAAACGCTACCCACCTCTTCCAAACGCTCTTCGGCGACTATTTTCGTCAACAGCTCACTCACTGCAGCTCCGTCGTCAGAATGATCGTCATTTGCTGGCGGCACCCAAAGCGCAGCGCCGGCATAGCCGTCTATCTCAAAGGCCGTGCCTGCGTCAAAAGCTGCGCCACCAAAATTATCGTACATCTGGGCGGCGTGGGTCAGATAAGTGTCTGCTTGGGGAATCATCCAGCGAACTAAGGGATCTGCTGCAAACGCAGCAACAATGGTGTTTAGTGCAACAAGGCGCTGCTCGGCGGCAACAACTGTTACTGTTGGTACATGTTCATTCATAATTTAAACCTTAATCTTAATTTTGTTTTTGTTTTTGTTTTCAAAAAAATGTCGGTAAGCTGATTTACATCGTTAGCGAATTGCCATTTTCGGACAACCACTTACGTTTAGCTTTATAGTCTGGCATTACGCGCGCCACCTCAGACCAATATGCCGCGCTATGGTTATGTTGCAAAATATGGCACAACTCATGCACAACCACGTAATCCAAAACATCTACCGGGCCGTGAATAAGCCGCCAGTTAAACTGAATTTGCCCGTTAAGCTTACAACTACCCCAACGCGCCTTATAGGCTTTAACCTGCATGCCGGTGGGGCGCACACCCACTATGGGCGCATAAAAATCCAACCGCTCCGCCAGAAAAATGGCAGCTTCATCCAAAAACCAACGCTCTAACACCAACTGTATGTGTAATGAATTAGTTAGGTGCTGTGTGACTACGCTCACCAATATATCTTCACCCGCAAGCTCTACATGAGGATAATCTCCAACCTGCACTTTTAAACAGTAGGTTTTACCCAGGTAGGGTATTGGATCGCCGTTCTCAAAATCCAGCATTGGCGGCGGTTTAAGTGAAGCCGCGTATTCCATTTTCTTTCTGATCCACGGCGTTTTCTTTTCCACCAACTCAACAAGCTTTTGATGCTGGATGCCTTTCGGAACTCTTAAGGAGACCCCAGATTGATCTACTTTAATTGTGGCACTGCGCCTACGATCAGAGCGAATCACTGTGACATCAAAATGTCTGAAGGCCAGAATTTCGGGCATTTAGCTAACTCGTTGGTAGGCAGGATGCTAATGAAACCAGCATGCTAGGCACTTGCTGCCAATTGCTCAAGCAAATCTGCGGGAAAACTACCTTTAAAGGCACTAATTCCACGCTCACTGCGCACGGTAGCAATGTCTTTATGCCAGTGCTCTTCCCACTCAATGGCCATAAACGACGGCATCTGCCGCCCGTGCTGCCAAGACTCTGCAAGGTTTTGCATAAGCAAACCAAAGCCTTGAGGGGAGTGCGCGTGACTCATAGTGGCGCCAGTGGCTAAAAACATAGCTGAATAATTATGGCCAAACTGAGCCAGTTGAAAAGACGAAATAGCGATTTCATGCAAACTGGTGGTCTGATACCCGCCAACTAAGTGCCAGACATCATGCATCTGCAAGATACGCGTATTTAAATAGCGCAGCGCTGGTGTCATTTGATCTAACCCAATCGCTTGCCGATCTAACACTTCTGGATCAAACCCGTTATCTACCCACATGCTATATAAATTTCGACCTAAACTGCCTTCAGGTAACATTTCGAGGGTTTTTAGTGCAAGTAGGGGTGGTACCGTTTTAGCTGTCGGGGAATCCGCGCCAGGGTGCGCAATAGCCGCAGCTTCCGAGAGCCCACTATATTTTGCGTCAAGTACTCCGCCTAGAGCAGCAACCGTGACCGTAATGGAAGTTGCATCATAACCGCCTTCTGGACCCTCTACCGTGGCGACAAAAGCCCGCCAAAATTCTTCAGGCAGAGACGTACTGGGAACATTGCATTCACTGTGCGACATCGGTAGGCCCAGTTGCGCATCCGCAATGGTGTCAAATACCCGCGGAATACCAGCTAGCGAAGCAAATGCAGACCAAATCATTGCGCCGCAGACCACGGCCTGATCGTCACGAACGCCTTGCCCCGCACCGCTCACCGCTTTGTACAAAACCGCTAAATCCGGTTGCATCGAATACTTTTGTAATAGCGCTATATACTCTTGCATCACCCCCCCTTTTTTCATCTGAAGCCCTAATTTACCGACGCAACTAATTTACCGACACAAAGGGCGCTAACACAAGATTTATAGCTGCTTGTCGTAAAAAAGTGCCTCTACCGGGCATACAGCATAATGGTTACTTGGCCCCTCTCAATGAACCATCACTTATTGCGCGAAGATGTTAGATTGCAAAAACAACTCGAAAGTTCAAACTGAACATCTTGGATACTAACTTTACTGTAGGACAATCAGCCCATGCCTATCCGACATTGGTCAGTAGCGGCACCATTGGACATAACCTGGGTTAATACTAGTACAGCATGGCAGTTGACTTTTAAGTCGGTGCTGGCCAGCTGCTTAGTGCTATCTCTAGCAGCTTGCGGTGGCGGTGGCGGTGCCGGTGGCGGTGGCAGCGCAACTGCACCGGTAGGCATCAGTCCAACTAATACAGCGCCCGTCATATCCGACCCGGGCGGATTGTCGGTCCCAGAAGGCACCCGTTCAGTTGCCAACTTGAAAGCAGTAGATGCCCAAGGCCAAGCCGTAACATTTGGCGTTTTCGGCGTCGACGCAAACCTATTCAACATTACCAACACTGGGTCGCTGTCATTTAAAAGCTTACCAAGCGTTAGCAGTCCACTGGATGCTAACGCTGATAATATTTACCAGGTAATCGTACAAGCCTCTGATGGCATTGCAGCGTCCTCCCTGGCTTTGAATATTGCTGTAACCAACAATGCTGTCTTCGCGCCTGCTAGTAATTTTGCCAACCTTTGCGGCATACCAAGAACTGGCGTGGACTCGAGTTCCGGTTCCCCCTTCCCAGATATTCAGGGTACTTTTGCCGACGAGAACAACTTCTTACGCTCTTGGAGCAATGACCAATACTTGTGGTATGCAGAAATTGAAGACGTCGATCCAACAACCAATGCCACCTCGGCCGAAGATGTGGAAGACTATTTTGAGTTAATGCGAACCTTCGCTAAAACCCCATCAGGCGCCGATAGAGATCGCTTTCACTTCACCTACGACACAGAAGAATGGAATAGTTTCGCCTCATCAGGAGAGGCAGTTGGTTACGGGGCTCGGTTTGTGCTCCAAAGCTCATCGCCCCCACGCTCCTTAATCGTTGCCTTTGTCGAGGCCGGCAGTTCAGCCTCCAGCCCATCCGTGAACCTGCAACGCGGCGCGCAAATCGTTACCGCAGATGGTGTGAGCGTTGAGTCAGGAACAGATACCGCAACTCTCAACGCGGCGATCTTTCCGTCCAACGCTAACGAAACCCACCAGTTTGAGGTTCTCGATGCAGGCGCCACCAGCACCCGTACTATTTCAATGACTACCGCGGCCATCACTGTTGATCCAGTGCCCTTACACAAGGTTGTAACCACAGCGAGTGGACCCGTAGGCTACTTACAATTCAATGACCACATTGCCACTGCAGAAGAAGAATTAGTGACCGCTGTTATTGATTTAGTCGCTGCAAATATCACTGATTTGGTATTAGACGTGCGTTACAACGGCGGCGGCTATTTGATCATAGCCAATCAACTTGCCTATATGATCGCCGGCATCAATGCGCGCAACCAAGTGTTTGAAACGCTCAAATTTAATAGCAAATACCCAAGTGTTAACCCGGTCACCGGCGCAGCACTGCAACCCGACCTATTCCAAGAGCAAACTGTTGGTCTAACCCTTACCTCAGGAACAAACCTACCCACTCTTGGACTCAACAGAGTATTTGTACTCACTGGCAGCAGCACTTGCTCCGCGTCGGAGTCAATCATTAACGGCCTACGCGGTGTCAACGTTGAAGTTGTCCAAATAGGCACCACTACCTGCGGCAAACCCTATGGCTTTTATCCCAAAGAAAACTGCGGCACCACCTACTTTTCTACCCAATTCCAAGGCATTAACGCAGCGGGTTTTGGTGACTATCCAGATGGTTTTTCACCACAAAATCTGAACGTAGTAGAAGGCGTTGCTATACCGGGCTGTGCGGTAGAAGATGATTTTTTCCAGCTTTTGGGCAACGAAAACGAGGCTTTATTTGCTGCGGCCCTAGCTTACAAAAATTCACCCGGCACCTGCCCGGAACTACCTGTTAGCCGCGGTCTAGTGCTGCAGCCAAGCACAACAAAACAGCTACCTGGCGGCAAAAATCAGGACTTGTTCAATAGCCGAGTAGCGCCGGGCAAAATTCTACGGTCAAAGCCCCTTTAGCCTATCAGCAGCCTATCAGCAGCCAGTCAGCGCGGAATTCAGCGGCAAAAGGCTGAAGAAAGAGTTCAGATATCAATGAACGTTTGTACATTATTTCCATACTAATGACTGTGGCTAAGTCTGCGGCATTATGACACTGTACCGATATTGATAGCTGCAAATGCGCGCTCTAAGAAGAACTAATATCAGGATAAGTCGTGAAAACACCGAGCAAAACCGTACTTGTTGTGGAAGACCATAAGGAACTAGCTGAGACAGTGGGCGCCTACTTAGAGGCCAGCTCGTATATTGTCGACTATGCTGCTGACGGCCTTACCGCCATGCACCTAGGTGTAACTAACACCTACGATGCCATAGTGCTAGACGTCATGCTTCCAGGCGCAGATGGACTAACTGTGTGTAAGCGTTTACGTGAAGATGCCAACGTGACCACGCCAATTATAATGCTTACGGCCAGAGACCAGCTTAACGACAAGCTCCAAGGCTTTGCTTCTGGCGCTGACGACTATCTGATTAAGCCCTTCGATATGGCCGAACTAAAAGCACGTTTAGATGCAGTGATTAGGCGCAGTCAACACCTAGAAAAAGAGTTCATTGTCAGCGACCTAAAGTTAAACTTGGACACCATGGATGTTACCCGTGGCGAAACACCCCTAATGTTGTCCCGCACCCTATTCAACATTCTGCATGTACTCATCCGTGAGTCACCCAAAGTTGTTACACGTGCCGCCCTTGAAAGGGAACTTTGGGGCGACGAGCCACCCGATAGTGATACCTTAAGAAGCCATATCTATAACCTGCGACGAATTATAGATCGGCCCTTTGGTAGCCCGCTTTTGCAAACCAGACAAGGCCAAGGCTACTGTCTAAAAGAAACAACGGAAGTTTAACCCTGCTCTATATGGCTGCCGCTTCATGCTGGCAGCCCACCTATTATAAGACCGCATAGGTCAAACCTCAGAGACCCTAGAATGCCTAACCTAGTCTGGTTCCGCACAGATCTTCGCGTACGCGACAATCCAGCCCTCTACTACGCCTGTCAGTCCGGCCCAGTGGAAGCGCTGTTTATACTTACCCCAAGCCAATGGCTAGAGCACACCATATCACCTCATCGCTTAGCACTAATTTTGCGAACTCTAGATCAACTCAGTACCGATCTAGCAGCACTCGGTATCCCATTAAGAATTGTTAAATCAGACAATTATAATAGTTCAATAAACGTTGTCGTAAAAAATGCTAAATCCATAGGCGCCAGCTGTGTTTTCTTCAATGACGAGGTGGCACTCAACGAAACTCGTAGAGATAGCGAGGTAATTGCCGCTTTGCAGAGCAACGGCATTGCTTGCGAAACATTTAATGCCTTTACTTGCCTAAAGCCAGGCAGCGTACGCAAACCAGACGGTTCTGCTTATTCAGTTTTCACGCCATTTAAAAGACGTTGGCTGTCCGTATTAACCGAAGTTGGGTTAGACGTTTTACCGCCACCCAAGGCACAGGGACCTTCAATCACACCTATTCAGGCACCGGAAAAAATCGCTGGCGTAAGCAAAGATTTTGGCAGTGAACTTTGGAAGGCAGGCGAGCGTACCGCTCTGAGCCAACTCAATGCATTTTGCAAAAATCGTGCAGACAACTACCAGCGCGACAGAGATATACCTAACGTTCGTGGCACCAGTGGTTTGTCGCCGCAACTGGCAATGGGCACAATTTCCGCCAACCAATGCTTAGCTGCCGCGTATAAAGTGAATGGCGGTCGTTGGGTTGGGCCGTCTGAAGGCATAAACACTTGGGTTAGCGAAATTATCTGGCGCGAATTCTATAACCATATTTTGGTCGAACACCCCAGATTAGCAATGGGCCAAGCATTCCGACGCGAAACCGACAACCTACCCTGGAACCAAGATACTGAATTGTTAGAGCGCTGGCAGAAAGGCGAAACAGGACTACCACTGGTGGATGCAGGCATGCGCCAGCTCAACAGCACTGGCTGGATGCACAATCGACTCCGCATGGTCACCGCTCAATTCCTAGCCAAACACTTATTCCTAGACTGGCGCTTAGGCGAACAATACTTCATGTCAAAATTGGTCGATTGCGACATTGCGGCAAACAATGGCGGCTGGCAGTGGAGCGCATCCACCGGAACAGATGCGGTACCTTACTTTCGTATGTTCAACCCAATCCGGCAGGCAGAACGCTTCGATGCTAATGGTGACTTTGTGAGAAGCATGGTGCCTGAACTGGCCAATGCTGGGAAAAAACAGATCCTTGAACCATGGAAAGACGGCGGCTTTGCTGGTTACCCTGCGCCAATCATAGATTTGGCCCAAGGCAGAGACAGTACGTTAGCCATTTGGAAAACAATGCGCGCGGGCCTTACCTAAAACTTGGTACTGATCTTTTGCAAGGAATACGCAAAGGGTGCGGTTAAAAATTCGAGCTAGGCGACTTCCGTGTCGCCCGACACCGGCAAGCTGATGTTTATTTTGGTGCCAACACCCTCTTCGCTTTGCACGTCAATGCGACCACTAAACTGCTCTACCATTCTACGCACTATAGACAGTCCTAAGCCGTGACCGGTATTGCTGACCCGGGCGCGTTCGCCTCTGTAGAAAGGCTCAAACGCTTGGTGCAACTCATCTGCGCTCATACCGATGCCGGTATCAACCACTGAAAAGCCGGTAGCACTGACAGAGACAGTTACCGTACCTTCGTGGGTGTAATTAATGGCATTGCGAAGCAAATTAATCATCAAAATCTGCACAACGCGCTTCGGCACATTGGTCCACAACTCGCCAACAGATTCGCTGACCACAGAAATACCGCGCTCCTGCGCCAGTGACGCAAGTTGCTCAACATAATTCGGCACCAGTTCGTTAATGAGTGTGGGTTCGCCGTGCTGGTCAACTTCTTCACCTCGAGCAAGTAACAGCATGGTACCGATCAAACCTTCCATGTCGTCCACGGTGCGGCGCATTCTATCTAGCGCTTTCAGATCGCTTTCAGGACGGTCTGATTTTAGTTGCAGTAAATCCAGAGAACCCTTGAAAACAGCAATAGGTGTCCGCAGTTCATGACTGGCATCTCGAGTGAATATGCGCTCTCGCTCAATAAAGGTGTCTAGACGCTCGGCGAAGCCGTCGATGGCGTCAATCATCACATCCACCTCAGGGTTGGCTATTCTGCGTAATTCCCCAAGATCAACTGCTGGTTGGTTGAAGTCTCCAAAGCGGAATTCTTCTAGATAGTCCGCCAACTGCACCAACGGCGAAATAGCTTGGTGGGAAAGCCTGTAGGTAAGAAACGAAAAGCCGTAAATCAACAACAGAGCAATAGATAGAGGCAGAATGCCAAACAAAAATGCCAGCTGCGAAACATCTTCACTAGCAAATAGTAAATATAAACGCGGCCCCACCCCCGGTGCCTGCTGACTGACATAAAGAGTTGGGCTAGACGCACCCAGATCTACCCTGCCGAGAAATCCGGGCTGATGCGGACGCAGCGCTTCAGGCAAAGCGGATACATCTTCACCATGTGACATATAGCCGATCATATTATTGGTGTTGGGCAAAGATTGAGCTGGGTTGTCCTGGTGGAGGCCCCAGTAATGATTGGCCTCATCCTCCAATGCTTCGCTGATCAGAAAGTCGTCGACAATGGTATTGGTGATAAAAATGCCGGCAGCCACAGCAAGACTGACAAGGGCTACCTGCAGAGCAAACACGCGCCCTAATTTGGTACTCAGTCTTGTTCGTTGAATATTCAAAGCTCGCTCGCTGCGCTGGGTGAATCAGTCACCAGCTTAAATCACGACAGCAGTTTTGTGCGCAAAATAATACTCCAGTTTCGCCCACGCCGCGAAGACCCACAGCGTGATCAAAACGACTGTGTAACAGCATCGCAGTCAGCTTGATCTTGGCGTTTTGCATTGATGTACTTGGTCAAGCTAAAGAGCGCGTAATATACGACAAACCAGACTAGACCTAGGATGATCAAGTTTTCGTAGGAGGGAATAACAACTGCACCAAATCGCTCACCCGCCATGTAGGAGAAAGGCGCGCTGCCACCGACAAGCAAACCTCCAATTAGCGGCCTGTCGACAAAAAATATCAATCCGTGATTCAACGACAGCCCCACAGCGACCCACAATAGAACAATCCAACCTGGTGCTAATGTGAACCCTGCAACAGTCAGCGAAGCGGTAGATGTATAATCTAGAATCCCGAAGTACATCCACGCACTGTCCAGAAAAAGGCCGAAGAATCCAAGCCCAACGGCGTAGGGCCAATCAGCAGCAATATTTTTCTGCAACACACTCAAGCCCAACATCGCAAAAATCACTGCAAGCCCGTAGCTATTGCCACCCACGACACAGGCTACCCAAGCGACTTTGAGAAGCAGTGCGTTGACGAGTTTACTGCTGGTTAAAAAATCTAAGATGCTCAGTTATCCTTTAACAAACGCAAAAGCTGGGTTAAATCCATCAGTATATCGCCTTTAGTCCAAGGCCTGAAAGAACCACCCTTGCCGTGGGTCGCTATCCATAACGGCTATCGATATTTAGCCAAAATAGCAGGCGACGAAGAGGCTGTTGCCTGATCTGGCAGGTGGCCTAAGTACAGCCAAAAAAGTGCCTTAGATTAATAGTGTCTAACTTTCTATGCAATTGCGTGAAGGTCATGTGAACCAGAAAAAAACTATCCCTCACCAACGCTTCACGAGAATTTTTTTACCCTGCCTGCATGAGAAATATAAACATAATTTTAGTCGCCCTGGTCATAGCTTCCGGCGTTGGATGCGCATCTCAATCAGAACGAAGTAACTCTGCCTATCCGGACGCGTACAGAATTGCATTGACCGATTTTCCCGGAGACCAGACTGTCGAAGCGGCGACCATCGACCAATTCACACAGTTTTTAATGACCCTGGGACAACCTGGCGCAGCGGCTACTGCTAGAGAACTTTATGCCGAAGAATTGCATTTCAGTGACGCACTGATGCACACAAGAGACCGAGAAAAAGTGGTTACTCACTTCGACGGCCTCGGCAAAGCTGGCACCACGGTGAATGTAGAAATGCATCAAACTCTTGTTTCAGGCGCAGACGTATATCTGGTCTGGTCTATGCGAGCTACCTTTAAACCCATTATTCGCACGGTTGAAAGCGACACCTTGGGCATTACCCATCTGCGCTTTAACGAACAAGGTCAGGTCGTTTTACACCAAGATTTTTGGGATTCAGGTTTAGGTTTTTACGCCCACGTACCTTTCTTAGGTGGCGTGGTTAGAGCAGTCAACAAACGCTTCCAAGCCGAGTAGCAAAAATTAATGAGCCAAGGACTTTTAGCGTTAGGCGTTGTCTGGGGATTAGCTACCTTGGTTTGGCTTTGGTCACTGCGTCATAGAGACGTTAGTGTAGCTGATATATTCTGGCCCCTCTACCACGTTATCGTCGCAGTCATTTTGTACATAGAAAGCGGGGCAAATAGTTTATTTGCCGCAGCAATACTTGGATTGATCTGCATATGGGGCCTACGCTTGGCACTACATATTGGCCGGCGCCAAAATGGCAAAAGTGAAGACCATCGCTATACCTCAGTGCGAAACGCCAATGGCCATAAGTTCCCCTACACCAGCCTCTACCTTATCTTTTTACCCCAGGCCCTAATGGCGTGGGGCATCAGTTTAGTGCTACTGCCAATTTTTACAGAATTAGGTGCAGTCAACTGGACCCAGTGGTTGTTCTTAGGCGTAGCCTTACTTGGCCTCCTTTTTGAAGTTGTGGCTGACTTGCAACTGACCCGATTTAGAGCCGACATGCCCCCTAGCGCAGTCCTCAACTCAGGTTTATGGAAACTCAGCAGGCACCCCAATTATTTCGGTGAGTGGCTCTTTTGGCTAGGTATCTGCCTTGTATCAATGCACTACAGCATTTGGCGGCCTATTTTGGCAATGGCGCTTCTAACGTTTTTGCTGACCCGGATGACCGGAGTGAAACGTATGGAATCGGATATCGAAGAGCGCCGCCCTGGCTACGCCGAATATGTTGCACATACCTCAAGCTTTTTCCCCTGGCGGCAGCTACTGATAGCAGGCCTTGTGACATTTTCCATGATGCCCGATGTCCAAGCTGCTGCCGCAGGTAGAGACCAAGCTCAAGCAAGTGACCATGGAACAACTCAGACTTGGCTATTTCGTGCTTTCATAGACAAGAAAGAAGTGGGTTATCACTCCTTTAAAGCCTACCATCACAAATCGGGCGTTAGGCTCGAAGGCGAGGCAAAATTTGCATATAAGGTTCTCGGCTTTACCGTGTTCTCGTACAAGCACGCGGTCATCGAAGAATATGACAATGATTTTTGTTTACAGAAAATCACCAGCAACACCCAGATCAAAGATAAATCTCTTGCCCTAAAAGGCATCCTGACACCACAGGGTTTTGCTGTAGACGCGCCGACTAACGAAGTTCATGACACACAGTGCGTTATGCCATTCGCCTACTGGGCACCAACCTTCATAGCCCAGAGCGAGTTGTTAAATGGCCAAACCGGCGAACTGATGCAGGTGTCCATTTACCCAGAAAACCAACCTGATAATTCTGCTGAGACCAACTACCGAATTGTGACAAACGAAATGTCACTTGCCATACGCTACGACTCAGCCGGTAAGTGGGTGGGTTTGATCTCAGACCTTCCCGCTAAGCGCAAGCTCATCTATAAATTGGACACCTATAAGACTGAAGGTCAGGACTTTTTGGCAGTTTCAAAATAGACCACTACACCAACCTAGGATTGTCGGTTACACCTCATTCTAGAACGTATCAGTATTTTAGATGCTGGAGCAGGTGGCGCCGGCAGCGCACCCTTAAAGACTAAAAAAGCCCCGCACATGCAGGGCTTTTCTGCCTAAAGCATTTACAGAAAACTTACAAGCCGTCTGCTAAACACGCAGCTTAGACAGCGGGCTTACTTACAAACTCTTGATCTAATTTCAGCACACCTTGGGCATGCAAGTCACCAACCTCAGTAGGCGTCTTGTTCAACCAGCCTACCAAAACTTCTGTATTGTGTTCTCCCCTATGCGGAGCTGGACCTCTAACACCACTTTTTGCTGCTGAAAAACGATAGGGTGACTGAGTGATTGGACGTGTGCCTCCAGCCCGGTCATCAATTTGTACAATAGCGCCACGCGCGGCAACTGTTGGCTGCTGCTGCAAGTTAGCTGGATCTCGCACCTGCCCCCAGGCCAAATTCATTTTGCCCATGGAAGCTTCTACATCCGCCCAGGTCGGCAGCCCAGCCAAATACTCGCCAACAATTTCTCGACGAATGCGGATTTTTTCCGCCAACTCCATTTCTTTATGGGTAGGATCGTTAACACCCATCAGGCCCGTCAACTGCTGCCACAAGAAGCGAAAATCTGCCGACAAAAGAATCGGGCCAGCACCGGTGTCCCACGTGTCGTTGGGCAAGGCAGCAGTGTCTTCGGCATCTTCAATGGCATAATGCACTTGATCATCTGTGGCAACGGTTGCATCAATCATCGCAATATCAATATGCTGCCCCAACCCGGTGCGCTGGCGCAAAATGACCGCAGCAAGTAAGCCCACTAGACCATGCAATGAAGCATTAGTGTCTGCTACCGACAACGGCAGATCGTTAAAAGGCAGACCACCGCGATCTGCTTGGCGATACATAAGCCCTGCTTCGGCGTGAACTATAGGTGCATAGGCGGGTCTATGTGATTCTGGTCCACCATGACCAAAGCCAGAAATAGACAACATAATAAGCTTAGGATTTACGGCCTTTAGTTCGTCATAACCAAGACCTAATCTGGGCATCACATCTGGACGATAATTTTCGATCAAAATGTCGGCTTCTTTAACCAGCTCAAATACCAACTCTTTGGCACCATCGGCACGCAAGTCCATACAGATATTACGTTTACCTGCGTTCTGCTGATGGTAGTAGCCGGGCAAGCCTTGAATCACCTTGCCCCAGAGGCGTGTGACATCGCCATCGGGCGGCTCTACCTTGACTACATCTGCACCAAGATCACACAGCATGCGGCCAGCAAACGGGCCCGCCAAGACCCGAGAAAAGTCCAAAACCTTCAAGCCCTCTAGCGGATATTCTTGCTCCGACATACTTTTTCCTTTTTTTCTTTACGCCAACATTAGCTTGAGTATAAACCTCAGCGCAAAACAAATTGTAGACTTCCACCGTAGGTCTATCACTGGTAGACAACAGCCAAAACAAGCCACGAATTAAGCAAAATTTAGCGACAATTCATTGCCCAAGCGGTCTATGCCCTTCTGTTTTGCATAGGTATATTCAGCACTATGCAAGTAGTTCACAGGCCCACAATTTACAGGTGTTACCATGCTTTCAATTAAGACTATCCAGTTTCCCCTCACCCTTCTGCTGGCGTTTTTCTTTAGCGCCTGCGAACCGCAAGTTAAACAACAGCAGCCTTTGAACATTACCCAAGTGGAGGTCGATGCCGCCGCTCACATACTAGAAACTGATATTCGCGCCGACATAGAGGAACTCTCATCTGACGCCTACGAAGGCCGAGGCCCTGGAACCAAGGGCGATCGTATGACCCAGACCTATTTGGTTAGCCGACTAAAAGCGCTTGGCCTAAAGCCTGGAGCAGAAAATAATTCTTGGCTGCAACCCTTTGAACTTATCGCTCTGGACGCAGCGCAACCAGAGTCTTGGTCGTTCAATACCCCCAGCGGTGTACAAACTTATCAGCAAAGTAGCGACTTCATTGTTGCCGGTGGCAAACAAGATTTAGCGGCAAACCTTGAACAAGCCCAGTTGGTATTTGTCGGTTACGGTATTCAGGCACCTGAATATGACTGGGACGACTACAAGGGCTTAGATGCAAGCGGCAAAGTGCTGATCATGATGAACAACGACCCCGACTGGGATCCAAACCTTTTTGGCGGTGAAATGCGAATGTACTACGGTCGTTGGACATATAAATACGAAATAGCCGCCAAACTAGGCGCGGCAGGCGTAATCATTATCCACACCGATCATTCCGCAGGCTACCCTTGGCAGGTTGTACAAACCTCTTGGACCGGGCCGCAATTTGAACTACCCAACGAAGGCGAACCGACACTAGAAATAAAGGGCTGGATGAGCAATGCCAGCCTATCCCAGCTTCTGGCAAGCGCCGGGCAAAACCTAGACAGCTTAAAACAACAGGCACGAAGCCGAGATTTTCAGCCAGTAGAACTACCTATAACCACCGATATGGTTCTACCCATAAATATCACGTCTAACACCTCCGCCAACGTACTAGCTCGCCTGCCAGGCAGCGACCTAAGTGACGGAGTGATTGTTTACACCGCCCATCACGACCACTTAGGTATAGGGGTTGCCACATCACCCGGTGAGGACGTGATCTATAACGGCGCGCTAGACAATGCTACTGGCGTTGCCTCAGTTTTAGCCATCAGCAAAGCCTTCACCCAACTGCCCAACGCACCCAAAAGGTCTGTCTTATTCGCTTTTGTAGGTGCAGAAGAACAGGGCTTACTTGGCTCTAAATACCTTGCCCAGCACCCACCAGTTGCTCCCGGCAAAATAGCCGCCGCTATAAATATGGACGGCGCGCAAATCAATGGCCGCTCGCTAGACATCTCCTACGTCGGCTTTGGTCGGTCAACTGTAGATCAAGCAGCGCAAAAAGCAGCAGACCTTCAAGGCCGAGTGATTAAAGGAGACCAAGACCCCAGCAAAGGTTACTTCTACCGTTCTGACCATTTCAGTTTGGCGAAGATTGGTGTGCCGTCACTTAACTTTGAAGGCGGGGAAGACCTACGCAATGGCGGCATAGAGGCTGGGAAAGCGTTTAACGAAATTTATACCAATCAAAATTACCATCAGCCCAGTGACGAGATCACCAGTGCGTGGTTATTTGATGGCATGGTGGAAGATGCACAGTTTGGATTTTACACCGGGTGGGTTTTGGCTAACCAAACTGAGTTGCCCGCCTGGTATGCTGGCGACGAGTTTGAGGCCGCAAGGTTGGATGCGCTTAAGGCTGCTGAAACGCCATAGACTAGGGTACTACTCGACCATAGATCCAAATAGGTAGTACATCCTTCCACTTCGCATTAGACAGGTTGGAGTTTACTCAATAATGACGGCTAGCAAACTTGGCCGCATATTAGCCAATCCCGACAGGCAACCGCATATATTGGGTTACCTGCCTAGGACACTATTGGAATACTTAGGCTTTTAGCGTAAGGGTTCCAAATCAATTTCCACCCGGCGATTTGCTGAACGCCCGCTAGCGGTATCATTGCTTGCAACTGGATAGCGCTCCCCTGATCCCGTGGTGAACACGCGTCCTGAGGCCACACCTTGGTTGATCAGATAGGCTGCTACGCTTCGAGCGCGTTGTTCCGAAAGCGTCTGGTTGTATTCGGAAGCACCGACTGAATCCGTATGACCGGAGATTCTAACTGTCGTTTCGTCAAACTCCACGGCCACTTTTGCCACTGAAGTAAGGACGCTATAAAACTCTGACTGCACGTCTGCTCTGCCAGAAGCAAAGGTGACGTCGCCCGGCATAACCAGCCTGACACCATTAGCCGTGCGCTCAACCTTTACGCCAGAGTATTCTAATTCAGCCCTTAGCTTCGCCGCTTGTCGATCCATGTATAAACCAGCGCCTGCGCCAAGCGCAGCCCCAGCCAGCCCACCTTTAATAGCGCCGCTTTCTCGATTGTCGCTGTCAGCAACAGCGCCAATGAGCGCCCCGAGGAGTGCGCCACCAGCGGCGCCTTTGCCAGTATTACTAGTCCGCGATTCTTGCGTGTAAGGATCAATGGCGCAAGCAGACAATGTCACTACGCTGACCACCGCGATTCCAATAAATTTCAAATTCACTATGCGTTTCCATATTTTTATTATTCTCCGCACATGATACCAGAGCTATCGCAGGCTAACGTCATAGAATAGAAGAAAGTGAAGAAATCATGAGACACTGACAGGCTGGTTGGTGGGGTTTCAACACCCTAGAAACAGAAGTATAAATAGCTATGTCGTTAGGCAATCGATCGCGGCAACGCTTTGTGGAAAAAGATAACCGCCTAAAGGCCACGCGCGAGGAAGTCGATAGTAGATGCATAGTCGGGCGCATGATCTAATAGCGATGCTTCCACTGCCCTCAGCAACCCAAACTTATCCTTACGGTGACGCAACAAACGAACGGAATTAGTGAATTTCCGCTGCGTCACCCTGCGCTTGGCGTAGCTTTTCCACATCAAAGTCGGGCTGTTGGGCGGCGCCAATAATTACCGCTTCACGACGCGCAATTTTCTCAGCGGCTGCTTTAACCTGGGTCACTGCACTGTGAGGTATAACCACCGCGCCGTGCTGATCTGCATGAATCACATCGCCATCTATAACCCGCATACCCGCCACATCAACCGGCCGAGAAAAATCCACAATATGAACAAAAGCGTGCGAAGGTAAAACACTGGCCGCAAGCATTTGAAACCCCGGCGCAATATCCGGTAAATCACGGACGCCGCCATCAGTGACTAAACCAACACAGCCAAAGCCCTTGTGGATGTTAGAATTAACTTCGCCCCACAAACAGCCATAGCCGCCATGGCCATCTAAATCTTGAATCACCACAACACTGGGCTTTGCCCCCTGATCTATGTAGGCATAGTAGGCATCCGACAAGGCTCTTGCATCAGCGCCACTTAAATCACCTGGGTGAGCGGCTCTAATAGTAGCCGTGCGCGCAATACCCACCATGGGCGGCAACTCTGGACGAGTGCATACCAAATGCTTGGCCGTGAATCCGTAGCCGCGCCGTTTTGGTACTATCAGCTCCAGCGCATTGCACACCGTTGGTGTATCCATAGTCTGCAGCTCGGCGATTAGTTGCGGAGTCAGCACACCGTCCCAAATCTCTTGATCTTTATTGCTCATACCGCCCCTCTATTAATCAGATACTCAGATATTTTTTCTACTACCAGATACTGGCCTAATTGCACTGACGCTACCAGAGCAGTAGACCGCAACAATTACGCCGATTGCGCTTGGGCATTGGCTGACCGGCGAGTATCCGGCATAAAGTCGGCAAATATATTGTAGAGGGCCGGCACCAAAATCAGTGTGATAATTGTGGCAAACAAAATTCCGAATGCTAACGAGATAGCCATTGGAATAATCATCTGAGCCTGGGTGGAGGTTTCGGTCAAAATCGGCACCAGACCAAAGAAAGTAGTTAGCGAGGTCAATATGATTGGCCTGAATCTTTCCGCACCCGCCTCAACAGATGCCTGGGCGTAGGACATACCCGCGCGTACTTTTTTATTTACAAAATCCACCATAATTAGGCTGTCGTTAACCACTACACCACCCAAAGCAATAAATCCAAGCAGTGAAATAATGCTGACGGTTTTGCCGAGGAAAAAATGACCCAAGATGGCGCCAATCAAACCAAAAGGAATAACCGACATAATAATCAAAGGCTGGGTATAGGATTTCAGCGGCACTGCGAGCAATGCATAAATGCCGGCCAAAACAAAGAATACGGCTATCCAAAGCTCACTGATGGCGGCGCTTTCATCTTTAGAGCTGCCATCAAGCTCCATGGAAACACCCGGGAAGTTACTGGCTAAAATTGGCTCAAAGTTTTGCCTTACTTGACGCAGTACGTCGACAGATTCCACTACGGAGGTGTTTATATTGGCACTGACATTAATCGCACGCTCTTTATCAATACGGCGAATAACATCATAACCTTGAGCTAACTCGAACTCGGCAACTGAAGAAAAAGGCACAACTCGACCTCCGGCAAGGTTGATCCACATGCCTTCTAGATCTCCAATAGAACGCCTATCGCTCCTTGGATATCTAACCATCACTTTTATTTCTTGGCTATCTCTCTGAAAGCGTTGGGCTTCTGCGCCATAAAACGCTTCACGCACCTGACTAGCTAAATCCACTAAAGTGACACCTAAGGTTTCTGCAGAGGGCTTTATGCGCAAGCTTAACTCTTGCGGACCCTCATTTACCGAGGCTGTTACTTCGTAAACGCCGTCAACAGAAGATAAGCGTTTTTGCAGTTCGGCAGCCGCCGCTTCTAACTGCAATGTATTTTTACCCAGCAACTTAAACGAAACCGGCGCACCGCCCATTTGCTCTCTAGAGATAAATTTCATTTCAGTGACACCAGCAATTTCACCGACATCTTCGCGCCAACGACGTTCTATCTCTTTAGGCAAAACCTCTAACTTTTCATTAGGCAAAAGTTCAATAAGAATAAAGCCCTGCTTATCCTGAGCAACAAATGCGAGAACATTCTGCATGAACCCAGTGTTTGTAGGAGATGCAGCGGCAATTTCATTCTCTATGCGCATTGCGCTGTTATACATTCGGTCCACTACTTGCTTAGCTAAGCTCGGTGGAGAACCCTCCTGCACCTCAACGGTAGCCCGCAATACTGGCTGGTCTATATCGGGGAAAAATCCATACTTAATAAATCCACCCCACATTAACCCCAGCACAAGCATAATCATGCCGATAAAGGTGGCAACTGTTGCGTATCGGTATTCAATCGCTCGCAAAACAAAGGGCTGATATACAGATTTTATAAACCGCTGAAGTTTACCGTCAACCCATTCAGGAATACCCCGCTTAGTTTTCTTCGGCGGCGGCAACATAGCTAAATGGGAGGGCAAAATTAGCTTACTTTCAACCAACGAAAACAACAGACAAAAAATCACCACCCAAGCTGTCGCCTCGGTCAAGCTGGACGCCGGGCCTGTAACCAGCAACATTGGCGCAAAAGCCATGATGGTCGTGAGCACGCCAAATGTTGCTGGCACCGCAACGCGTTGTGCGCCAGCTACAATGTTATGCAAATTGTAGCCATCTCGTTCCGTCTGAGTGTGCACGCTCTCGGCAATAATAATTGCGTCGTCAACAACAATACCCAATACCAGTATGAAGGCGAAGAGGCTGATGATATTGATGGTGACACCCACCCAAGGCATCATTAATGCGGCGCCAAAAAATGCAATGGGCAGACCGATCAGTACCCAGATGGCCATACGTAATCTTAAGAAAAGCCCCAACACTACAAATACTAAAACAGCGCCTAGCAACATGTTTTTTACCAACATATCGATTTGGCTTTGCAAATAGAAAGAACTGTCGGCCCAAACGTCTAAACTGATACCCGAAGGCAGAGTCGCTCGACGAGCTTCAACATACGCGTGCACTGCATTGCTTATTTTGATTTCGCTTTCTTGATCCGTGGACTGTACTTCAATGGCTAAACTGGGCTTGCCGTTAAAAAAGGCATAGAACTCCTCTTCAACGAAACCGTCAGTCACCGACGCGATATCACCTAGGCGCAAAATCGAACCATCTGCATTGGTGAGCACAATAATGTTCTCGAACTCTTGTGCAGAATAGGCCTGCCCCATGGCGCGCAAACGAATGGAACCTGCTTCAGACTTTATCGTGCCACCTGGAATATCAGCAGACCAACGCCTTATGATTTGCGCAACTTGGGACAACGACAAATTATATTCGCGCAACTGATCTTCAGGTATTTCGATAGCGACTTCGAAATCGCGCCCACCCAGAATTGAGGCATAGGTGACCTCTGGCAGAGCGGTAATTTCATCCTTGATGTCGTCCGCGAGATACTTCATTGCGGTTTCGTCTAAATTGCCAGAAACCGCAACTCGCAACGTCTGCATCTTGCGCTCTACTTTTGAAATAACAGGCCGCTCACTGTCTAGTGGGAAGGTGGAAATACTGTCTATCGCCAGTTTTATTTCATCTGTTAGTTCGGCAATTTCAAAATCAACTTTGGCCCTAACGTCTACGCTGGCCATACCCTCTCTTGCGGTACTCCTTATTTCTCGGATGCCTTCAATTGAATTGAGCGCCTCTTCAATTTTTACAACAATGCCCAGTTCAACTTCCTCTGGGCCAGCACCGGGATAGGCGACATTAATGCTTACCCTATCGAAGACTATGGACGGCATGCTCTCTTTTTTCAGGTCAAAAATAGCCAACAAGCCAAAAGCAAAAATAAACACCATGAGCAAATTTGACGCTACATGATTGGAAGCAAACCAACCAATAATGCCAGGCGGTGGCACAGCAACATCAACAACTTGAAGATCTTGAACGTTCTCTTCTGCATTCTTTTCAGACATATAACTTAGCCGTTCACCCTGACTTTTTGACCGGGCAATGGTTTATCTAACGGTGTTACGCAGTAACGCGCACCCTCAGGTATGCCCGCGTCTATATAGAAAAATGACTCATCGGAGCGCACTATGGACACCTCTTTCGGCTGAATCTGCTGCTGATCGTCTACAAGCCAAAGGGTTTTGCCCCGATGCAGGGAGTGACGAGGAATAAGAAATAAATCGCCACCGGACCTGCCAGTAATTTCTGCTGAAACATAGGTGCCAATAAGCAAAGGGATTGCGTCACTGTTGCTCAGCAACTGATAGGGGTCCTGGATTTGCGCAACCAAATAGAGGACTCGACTGGTAGTATCAAATACACCTTCAGAGCGGGTAATTTGGCCCTGCCAAGTAAAGTTGGTGCCACCCAATTCGGCGGATACCGCTACCGGTAAAGGCTCACCTCGACGAATCTTCCTAATATCTAAGAATGCTAAGTCACGTTGAGTAACTGGTAGTCTGATCTCGGCAACATCAACCGCCACAGTGGTGGCTAGCGCAGAGCCCATGCTCACAAGTTGGCCTACATCTGCGCGCTTCTCAAGCACCATGCCCATGTACGGGGCGCGAATAACCGTGCGGTCCAGATCACCTTCGGCTTTCTCCAACTCTGCTTCAGCAAACTGCAATTCCGCTACCGCTTCTAAAAGTTGAGGTTTACGCAGGGTGAGTGCTGAGGCTGGGCCAGTGCCTGGCTTTAATTTCAGTAGGCGTTTGTAATTCTCTTTGGCATAACCGGCTAACGCGCTTTCTTTTGCCAGCAAGGTCTCAGCCTTAGCAACACTAGCTCGGGCTCTTTTTAATGCACTTTGATAATTTCTTGGATCAATGCGCACAAGCACGTCACCAGTGTTGAAGAACCCACCGCTGACAAACGCTTCAGATACTTCAATGATCTGACCTGAAGCTTCAGCCATGAGGTTAGTCTGAGTACGCGCGCCAACAGTACCCTGAGAGCTAATAGAGAACTCCACAGGCTGCCGATAGGCGGTAGCAATATCAACGAGCAAACTAGGCGGTTGCACCGCAATTTTTTCCGGCGCTTCACGTGCGTTCATTAACATAGCTGATAGCCCAGCGAAGGCCAGCAGAATGGCTACAGGCAGTACTTGTTTTATTTTCATAACTAACCCGTTTACTTTTATTGGCACACTTTATAGGGCGCAAAAAATGATTGTTACAGCTCACTAGCCCTACGCTAGTGATACCACGGCAAAGATTGTCGGGAGGTGAATTTATAGAGTTTTGCCTCGAAATATCAAACTTATACGCAGACAGGTGCAAATCTAGTTGTCAGATAGTGAAAAAGATAAGACTTTGAGCGCTATAAGCGTGTGGCATTCAAACAGAGCCAGTATCTTACAACTCGCGCAAAACAGTCATTCGGTCGCAGTTGCCTAGATCAACATATGTCTTTAGATTACTGGAGAGAGTGATATTTGAGATTAAGGGGAGAGTTGGGTGTCTGAGCGAACAAGAGCTGAAGTACTGAAAGAGTTAACTGCTGCCGGGCAGCCTTACGAACTGGTCCCCGGAACTGTCTTCGACAGAGAGTGCCTAAGGTTTAAAAATGCTCCGCCTACTTTGCGCGACCTGTTTGCCGAAAGCTGTAGCGAAGTTGAATTCATTATTTATCAAGGCCAGCGCTTAACCTTTGAGCAGGCCTACATTGAAGCTTCGAAAATCGCCATGATCTTAGTCAACGACTACGGCGTAGCACCCGGCGATAGAGTAGCAATATCCATGCGCAATTATCCCGAGTGGATTCTTGCCTTTATGGCCACCACATCCATTGGCGGCATAGCTGTTGCCATGAACGCCTTGTGGCAGCCTGAAGAAATGGCCTACGGCCTTACAGACAGTGGTGCAAAAGTGCTGTTTGCAGACGAAGAGCGCCTCGTTCGTTTTGCGCAGATCGCCACACCACCCAAGGTCGAACTCATTGCTGTAAGAACATCGGCTTACGCAAACGCGCCGGAACTTGCCACACTGGTAACAAAGCTCGAGCAAAGCGGCCAAGCAATTGAAATGCCCAACCAAAGCCCGCAACCCGAAGATGATGCCACCCTCCTTTATACCTCGGGTTCTACCGGACACCCCAAAGGTGTTGCCTCTTGCCACGTAAATATTATCAGCGCACTTATGAGCTGGGAGCTAGATCTACATAGCGCTGTAGCCTTGATGGATGAACCACCGGAAGCCCCAGCTCACCCACCGGCTTCGCTCATGGCAGTACCGCTATTTCACGCCACTGGTTCCCATGCGGTTTATCTAGCGAGCTATCGCAACCAACGTAAATTGGTCTGCATGTACAAATGGGACCCCGTCATTGCGGCGCAGATGATTGAGGAAGAAAGAATTTCAACCTTCATTGCGCCCGCAGCTATGACCGGAGATCTGGTGCTAGAAGCCCAGCGCTCCCAGCGCGACTTAAGCTCTCTTTCTTCCGTGGGCGGCGGCGGCGCACCACGCGCACCGGAGCAGGTGCGCAATATAGAAAAATCATTTGCTAAAGCACTGCCTGGCACTGGTTGGGGCATGACCGAAACCAACGCCATTGGCACAGGTATTGGCGGGCTAGATTATTTGCAGCGCCCTGAAAGCTCAGGTCGTTGCAGCGGTGTAATGGAATTGAAAATCATTGACGAGGCTGGCAATGAGTTACCTGCTTTGAGCAGAGGTGAACTACTTATACGCGGCACCGCGGTCTTCCGTGGCTACTGGAACAGACCTGATGCAAACGCAGAAACTTTCCTGCCCGGCGGCTGGATGCGCACAGGTGACGTGGCGTATTTAGACGACGAAGGTTATCTATTCATAGTAGATAGAATTAAAGACTTGGTTATTCGCGGCGGCGAAAACATTGGCTGCGGCGAAGTAGAAGCCGCACTTTTAGAACATCCCCTGATTCACGAGGCGTCTGTTTACGCAGTGCCTGATGAAAGATTAGGCGAGGAAGTAGGCACCACCATTTATACGAACCAGCCAATTGATGCAGACGAGCTCAGCGCATTTTTGCTCACACGACTGGCTCGCTTCAAGGTACCCACACACACTTGGCAGCAACACGAGCCACTACCCCGCACCGCCTCAGGCAAAATACTCAAACGCGAACTGCGCGAAGAAGCCTGTCTTAGGCTAAATGCTTAAACGGAAAAACCATGCAAGCTATGCAACCTATACAACAACGAAAAATCCGGCTGATGCGAAAAAATCTCACACTGGCAATTCTGTTGTCGGTTGGCTTAAGTGGCTGCATAGACACGGAGTTCGAGACGAGCGCTAACATGAGCAAACAACCCACCAATACAGTCTCAACAGAGCAAGGCGTGCTGGAAGGCACGTGGTCCAAAACAGATCCCGACATTGGCGTGTTTCGCGGCGTTGCTTATGCACAACCACCGGTTGGCGAGTTGCGGTGGCGTGAACCCCAAGATCTTGCATCTTGGCGCGGCGTTCGCCAGGCACAGGAATTTGGCGCTGCGTGCTGGCAGTCCTACAGCGAAGACGCCTTCGTCTGGAGCCGTGGCGAGTTCCCTCGCAGTGAAGACTGTCTGCACCTCAATGTCTGGCAAGCACAGAAGACCAGTGTCGCCGCACCGGTCATGGTTTGGTTTCATGGTGGTGCCCATACTGGAGGCTTTGCCCACGTTGAGTTATTTGACGGCACTGAACTAGCTCGCCAAGGTGTCGTAGTCGTCACGGTTAATTACCGACTTGGCCCTTGGGGGTTTTTGGCACACCCCGCTCTCGCTGAAGAATCTGAACACAATAGCGCCGGTAACTATGGGTTAATGGATAAGATCGCTGCGCTTAAATGGGTACAAAAAAATATCCAGGGCTTTGGCGGCGATCCAGACAACGTCACCATATTTGGTCAATCTGCTGGCTCTAGCAGTGTCTGCGCGCTAATGGCCTCACCACTCACCAGCGGCTTGTTCCATAAAGCCATAGGTCAATCTGCAGCTTGTCTGGCAAAAGAAAAGCGCGACGCGAATGGCCAAGAACGTGGCGTACGACTTACCACGCTGGCGCTGGGCAAATTGGCCAGCCAAGAATCTGCAACTAAGGTAACCGCAAAACAACTACGCTCAATAGACAACGAGGCGTTATTGTCCGCCATGCAAACAAGCGATTGGAGCGCAGGCAGTCGCATAGTAGTAGATGGTTGGGTGCTGCCCGAAGCCCCTTTGGACGTGTTTAATGCCAACCGACAGGCGAAAGTGCCCTTATTAGTAGGCTCTTTGGCAAACGAAGGTCATGAATTGTTGCCGCTAAACAACGCCCTAACTGAGGCAGAGTTAGATCAATATCTGAGCAAAACATTTGTCGATTCTGCACCCAAGCTCAAAGCACTCTATGCAGAGGATCTGGCTATTTCCCCAGGCATGGCGCTACGGGAAATTCTAACGGACGCATTTATGGCGATGTCCATGCGTAGTTGGGCCCAGTACAACCACAATGCAGACCAGCCTACCTACCTTTATTACATGGACTACGTGCCGCCGGCTTATCAAATTTACCTGTTTAATGAGCCGGACCTGAACCTACCGAACGGGCCGCGCAGTGCCGGGGCTTATCACTCTGGTGATTTAGCCTTCGTATTTAATAACGTGGGCAAAAATGGGGACTTTTGGTTAGAAGAAGACCTATCAATGGCCCGAACAATGAGCGGTTATTGGACAAATTTTGCTAAAACTGGCAACCCAAACGGTGCCAACTTACCCAACTGGGCTAGTTATGAACCGCAAGGCCACAACACACAATTGCTCTCAAAGCAGGTGAGAACCATTGCCGGAGCCAAGCGCGAAAAGTTAGATTTGCTAGCCCAACGCTACCAAGCAAAGAAAAAATAGCGCTGTTTGTGAAACCCAATAGTTACAAAGTAACTGCGAGCGTTTAGCATACGCCCATACAAGCTCGCCTACTAAAGTAACCACGTACTGGATCAGCTAAGACAATGAGCGACAAAAAGAAGACTGCCAAAAGCAAAGAAGGCGACGTTAACTTTGAAGCAGCAATGATTGAACTGGAGCAGTTGGTCCGGCAAATGGAAAATGGCGACCTCAGCCTAGATGAATCGCTAAAGGCTTTTGAACGCGGCGTACTGTTAACGCGCCAGTGCCAAAAATCTTTGGCAGAGGCTGAGCTGAAAGTTAAAATGCTCTCGGCAGAAGGCGTGATTGAAGACCCAGATGTAAGCGACTTAGATGCTTAATGACCATGCCACTCTGCAGCTGCAAATAGAAGAGTCATTACAGCAGCACCTACCCACCAACTCGCAAATCGCCCAACCCATGCTCAATGCTATGACCTATGCGGTGATGGGTGGTGGCAAAAGGCTTAGGCCTATGCTGGTTTGCGCCGGCAGCGAAGCCTTTGGTGGAGACTACAACAGCGCACTGCCAGCGGGCTGCGCTTTCGAATTTATCCATGCTTACTCACTGATCCATGACGACTTGCCGTCAATGGATGATGATGAGCTAAGACACGGTCGACCAAGTACCCATGTAGCTTTTGGTGAAGCCACCGCAATTTTGGCCGGCGACAGCCTACACTCTCTCGCATTCCAATCTATCAGCGAAGCTGCAAATATTTCTCCAGCAAGCAAACTCAATATTATCAGTCTGCTCTCCAAAGCTGCCGGCTGGCCAGGCATGTCTGGCGGCCAATGTTTAGATATAGAGGCTGAGGGTAAACTCCTGTCGCTGACAGAACTAGAAATGTTACACGCGGCAAAAACCGGTGCATTGATCAAATCAGCCCTTGAAGTGGGCGCACTGTGCGCTGAAGCAGATACTAGCTCTACTGCTTATAAAGCCATAGGAGAGTTTGGTGCCAAGATCGGCTTAGCTTTTCAGGTAGTAGATGACATACTAGATGTCACACAAACAAACGAGGTATTGGGCAAGCCAGCAGGTTCAGATGAGGGCTTAAACAAAAATACGTTTCCTCGACTACTAGGCTTAGATGAGTCGAAAAAGAAGGCCGAAAATTTACTGCAAGAGGCACTGGCTCTACTAGAACAAAGCGATCTAAAAACGCCGCTACTTGAAATGTTGGCCTACCGCGCAGTACACAGAACGTTCTAATACCGGGCTTCGCAGCCCTGGCCTGTTCACTTGCAAACCAACCCCGCCAGCAAGAACGTCTAGACTTGAAGCACCAACCAAATAATGCCGGCGCTGATTAAGCCGGCCATCATGTCATCTGCCATAATACCCAAGCCGCTGTGCACGTTGGCATCGAGCCAACCCACAACCCCAGGCTTGACGATATCAAAAAATCTAAATAGGCCAAATGCTAACAATGCCACCCACCAAATCTGCGGCGCAAAAATCAGCGCGAGCCATACGCCGGCTACTTCGTCCGCAACTATTTGCGGCTCATCTTGAATGCCAAGGCGCTTAATCAATTTACTGCATAGCCACCAACTGAGAAAGAAGTAACCAATAATAATCAGTAATTGTGTAAGGACCGATAATTCGGCGAGAAAAAACCACCAAAAAATCAGGCCTCCCAAAGACCCCCAAGTGCCCGGAGCCGGCCGCAAAAAGCCCAGCCCAAATGCCGTGAGCCAAAATACCGAGGGTTGAAAAATTTGCCTTGGACTAAGCATTGAAATGTTTGTATCCCTTGGTGTCTATGGAATTGCCATTCAGCCAAATGCCTTTTTCTGTACACAGCTCGCCAATGTGAAAGGCGTCGGGGTGCGGTTGCTCGCTAGCAAATAGCAGTTGATAGTCGTCGCTTGCATTCAGCGCATCCGCCAAACTGGCACCAGTAGTTAGTGGAATTTTTTCTTCAATAAGTCTGGCGCCGCAACCACTGGCCTTAGTTAGATGACCTAAATCTTGTAGCAGACCGTCTGAGATATCTATGGCACAGGAGGCTGAGCTCAGGCCTTGCTGCCAGTCAAATCTTGCCTGGGGTTTGTAGTAGGCTTTTTGCAATTCATTCATAGCATCGACCTTAACAGGCAAGAGCATATCCTGACGCAAGCAAGCACCAGCGCCACCCAACGGTCCAGAAACATAAATTTTGTCACCAGGCCTGCCACCAGAGCGTCTAATCTCACAACCACGCGCCACTTCACCATGAGCGCTAACGGCAATATTTAGCGGTCCACGCGTCATATTACCGCCGCAAATATAAGTACCACTGTCTCGGGCAGCTTGGGCCATACCCCCACTCAACTGCGCTAGCCAGCTACCATCACCTACATCAGCCTCGGTTAAAGTTAAAGCAACAATGCAATATCTGGGCGTAGCGCCCATTGCTGCAATGTCGGACAGGCTGACCATGAGCGCGCGATAACCTATTAAAAATGCAGGAGCTTGTGCGGGAAAATGCACATTGGGAACAAGAACGTCAATGGAAGCGACTTGATCGAAGCCGGAGGTAGGTGTAATCACTGCAGCATCATCGCCGGGGCCTAAACGCACCCATTCGCCTTGAGCACGATCACCCATGGCCTCTACGATAATGTCTATCAGCGCAAATTCATCCACGCCCACTACCTTTAGCCGCGTTAACTTCAATGCTTCTAGCGCTCTTAGCCAACTGGTCTAATACACCGTTGACATATTTATGCGCATCTTGCGAGCCAAACAATTTTGTTAACTCAACATACTCATCGATAACCACCTTATATGGAACGTCGATACGCTGAATCATTTCTGTAGCAGCCAAACGCAATATGCCCCGCTCAACCACGTCTAACTGATCAATAGAACGATCTAGCAATGGGCTTAGCTGCGCATCTAGGTCTGCTGTGGTGGTCATCATCAAATGCAGTACTTCACCAAAGAAATCTGCGTCTGCTTTGTCTAATGCTTTTTCACCAAACTCTCGGCGTAACTGAGCAATACTGGTGCCAGACACATGCCATTGATAAGCAGCTTGGACTAGCGCTCTGCGCGCTTTGCGGCGCGCCCACATATTAGGCTTCTTTGGTGGTTTATCGGCCACTTTATCGGGCACTTGATCGGTCATGTAGCTTTCGTTCTCTTATTTTTTCAAACGACGCCAAGCGTCAGCAGTAGGACTATTTGTTTAACGGACGCAGGGTCAGTCGAACGTCGTCGCCTATTCTAGCCTGATCCACCACTTTGGCATCTATGCTATCTGCAAGTTTTTCAATATTAAAATCTGCCAACTGACGAACATTGTGGCCCAAAGCCTTGGGCGCTAGGTAACAAATCCATTCATCCCACAAATTAGCCTGAAGAAAACTGCCCACCACACCCGGACCTGCTTCTACTAAGACCTCGTTGCAGCCGCGGTTGCCCAGTTCGTCTAGCAAAGCTAGAAGGTTATTGGGGCCACCTTTTGGAAAGAGTCTACCCACACTTTCGGAGTCTTCCACAGACACCTCAACGGTGTCGTTGTGGACAAGCAACGTTGGGTGACCATCGCACATTAACTTGCTGGACAAGGGCGTACGCGCAGCGGAATCTAAAACCACTCGGAGCGGCTGACAGCAATGAGCATACTTTTCATCACGCACATTCAACGCAGGATTATCGGCTATGACAGTGCCGACGCCAGTAATCACTGCATCACTGCGCGCACGCCAGTACTGCACATCCGCCCTGGCACTTGGACCGGTAATCCACTGACTTTCGCCATTAGCTAGAGCTATTGCACCATCGATACTGCTGGCTGTTTTAAGCCGAACTAATGGACGATTGTTAGTAATGCGTTGAGCAAAACCAGCGATGCAGGCCCGCGCTTCGGCTAAGTCCAACAATGCCACTTTAATGTTAGCAGCCTCAAGCATGGCTATGCCTTTACCCGCTACACGAGGATTAGGATCTAAAGTACCTATGACCACTCTAGCCACACCAGCGTCGATTAACGTTTGCGCGCAAGCAGGGGTTTGGCCAAAAAATGAACAGGGCTCTAAGCTGACATAGACCGTTGCACCCGCCACATCGCCGCCAGCATTGGCAATTGCGTTGACCTCGGCGTGGCCTTGGCCCGCGAACTGATGATAACCCCGGCCGATGACCTGGCCATTGCGCGTAATGATGCACCCGACTGTTGGGTTAGGCGCGCAGGTGAAACGCCCACCTTCAGCAAGCTGAATAGTTGCCTGAATAAATAGTCGGTCAGAGGATTTCATCGAAGACTCTCATAGACGGCATTCATACGAGACTTTCATAAGAAGCTTTCATAACAGATCAGGATTCTTTAGCGAGACTGAGTTTTTGAATTTCATCGGCAAATTCGCTCAGATCTTGGAAGTCGCGGTAAACAGAGGCAAAACGCACATAAGCCACTGGATCTAGGGCGCGCAACTCTGTCATCACCTCTTCGCCCACTTGCAGGGAGGGCAACTCGCGCTCGCCGGTGGAACGCATGCGATGCTTGATGTGATTTAAAGAAGTTTCAATTTCATCGACACTGACGGGGCGCTTTTCTAGCGCCTTAGACAAACCGTAGCGCAACTTATCTTCGTCGAAAGGCTCTCTACGGCCATCTCGCTTAATCAGGTGTGGCATAACCAACTCAGCGGTCTCGAAAGTGGTATAGCGTTCACCACAGGTTAGGCATTCCCGCCTACGACGCACGGCTTCGCCATCCGTCACCAGACGAGAATCTATTACCTTTGTGTCTTCTGCACTACAAAAGGGACAATGCATGGCCAGTTACCTTTCGAATGAGCTATGACTCATGCCTTGATCTAGTTTTTCGGATAAACCGGAAATCTACCACAAAGCTCGAGGACCTTGGCTTGAACAGCCTGATTCACTTCTTCGTTTTCAATGTCGTCTAAGATATCGGCAATCCAACCCGCAAGTAAATGACATTCGGCTTCTTTAAAGCCTCTACGAGTCACAGCCGGGGAGCCAATACGCACACCGCTGGTAACAAACGGTGAGCGAGGATCATTAGGCACGGCATTCTTATTCACGGTGATATTGGCTTTGCCAAGAGCAGCATCCGCTGCCTTACCGGTAATGTCTTTGTCGACCAAATCCAAAAGCAACAGGTGATTGTCAGTGCCACCAGATACCACAGAATAACCACGATCCATCAATCCAGCGGCAAGCGCACGGGCATTAGCCAATGTTTGCGTTTGGTAGGCCTTAAACTCAGGCGTCATAGCCTCTTTAAACGCTACAGCTTTAGCTGCGATAACGTGCATCAACGGGCCACCTTGGCTACCGGGAAACAACGCAGAATTAAGTTTCTTCTCAATATCTGGATTAGAGCGCGCCAAGATAATGCCGCCACGTGGACCGCCCAATGTCTTGTGGGTAGTAGAAGTAACAACGTCAGCAAAGGGCACAGGGTTGGGGTATTCACCCGCGGCAACTAAACCGGCAACGTGAGCCATATCAACTAGCAGGTAAGCGCCGACAGAATCGGCAATTTCCCGAAAACGCTGCCAGTCAATTTGACGCGAATAGGCAGAAAAGCCAGCAAGTAATAATTTGGGCTTATGCTCAAGGGCCAGGCGCGCCACTTCATCATAATCGATAGAGCCAGTAGCAATGTCGATACCATACTGAACCGCGTTATAGAGTTTGCCAGAGAAGTTGACCGAAGCACCGTGTGTTAAGTGACCACCATCAGCAAGGCTCATACCTAAGACAGTATCGCCACCCTCTAATAAGGCCAAATAAACCGCTGCATTGGCTTGGGAACCTGAGTGCGGCTGCACGTTGGCATAATCCGCTCCAAATAATTCTTTAATCCGTTCAATAGCCAGCACTTCTACTTTATCGACATGCTCACAACCACCGTAATAGCGCTTGCCCGGGTAACCTTCGGCATATTTATTAGTTAATACGCTGCCTTGGGCTTCCATAGTTCTTGGGCTGGCGTAGTTTTCCGAAGCAATCAGCTCAATGTGCTCTTCTTGACGAACGGTTTCTTGAGCAATAGCGGCGGCAACTTCATCATCAAAACCTGCAATGGTCTCATTTCCTGAAAACATGAAAAAACCTCTTTTAAATAGGGCAACTTGAAATTGTGTGGCGGGGAAAACTACTCCGCTTTGAAGCTGCGAAGTATAACTTAAAGCACGCGCTCGTTGAGGTGAAAGAAACGCCATTTTGATAGAAATTCTTTCATATTGTTTAGACAACAGGCACCCAAACCAAGCAAAGGCGCCAGCAATTCGAAAACGCCGCGCAAAACCAAAGCAACACTCATCGCCAAGATAAAGGGCAGATACGACGGATAATAAGAAGGTAATGGCGAAGTATGGGGAAAATAGTTAAAAGGTAATGACAAAGTTAATTTGCCAGTTAGCTGTATAGGGGATGGCACGACGTATAGATGACCGTATACTTCCGCTTTTGTTTTATCAGGAAGATTAATGGCGCAGTACGTCTATACCATGCAAGGGGTGACCAAAATTGTCCCACCGCAAAGAACCATTTTGGAAAATATTCACCTCTCGTTTTTCCCTGGCGCCAAAATTGGCGTGCTGGGCCTAAACGGTTCAGGTAAATCTAGCCTGCTGCGAATTATGGCAGGGGAAGACACCGATATTGAAGGCGAAGCCAGACCACAAAAAGACATTCGTGTGGGTTACCTGCCTCAGGAACCGGCGTTGGATGAAAGCTTGGACGTACGCGGCAACGTAGAGCTGGGCGTCGCTGAAATAATGTCTGTACTGAAAGAGTACAACGAGATTTCGGATAAGTTCGCAGAGCCAATGGACGACGACGAAATGACACGCCTGCTAGAACGCCAAGGTGATTTGTCTACCCAGATAGACGCAGTAGATGGCTGGGAAATCGACCGCACACTAGACATTGCAGCCGACGCACTCAGGCTACCCGCATGGGATACACCGGTGAACATGTTGTCAGGGGGCGAACGTAGAAGAGTGGCCCTATGCTCACTGTTGTTGTCTAAGCCAGACATGTTGTTATTGGATGAGCCCACCAACCACTTGGACGCAGAAAGCGTATCTTGGTTAGAGCGCTTTCTTGACGAGTACGCAGGCACCGTAGTGGCGGTGACTCACGATCGCTACTTCCTAGACAACGTCGCAAGCTGGATCTTAGAGCTAGACCGCGGACGCGGACTACCCTATGAAGGCAACTACACCAATTGGTTAGAAAACAAAGAAGCACGACTGGCGCAAGAAACATCACGAGACGAAGCCAAACAACGCGTGATTAAGGCCGAGCTAGAATGGGTAAGATCCAACGCCAAAGGTAAGCGGACTAAGAGTAAGTCACGCTTGGCTCGCTTCGATGACCTTGTTGCTGCTGAAGAAGAAAGACGCAACGAAACAGGCGAACTGTTTATTCCCACAGGCGAGCGCCTTGGCGAAAAAGTCATGGTGATAAACAACTTAAGCAAAGGCTTTGGCGAAAGATTGTTGATCGACAACTTCAACGCCATCATTCCACGCGGCGCAATCGTTGGCATCATTGGTGGTAACGGCGCAGGTAAATCAACATTCTTCAAAATGCTCACTGGCCAAGAAAAACCAGACACGGGCAGCATTGATATTGGTTCAACCGTGCAAATGGCCTACGTTGACCAAAGCCGGGATGAACTCAGTGATGACAAAACTGTGTGGGAAGAAGTTTCCGACAACCAAGACATCATGCGAATTGGTAAGCACGAAATAGCCAGCCGAGCATATGTAGGTAGATTCAACTTCAAAGGCACCGACCAGCAAAAATTTGTGGGCAAGCTTTCAGGTGGAGAACGCAACCGCGTACACCTAGCAAAACTCCTGCGCAGAGGCGCAAACGTATTGCTGTTGGACGAACCGACCAACGACTTAGATGTGGAAACACTCCGCGCACTGGAAGAAGCCATACTCAGCTTCGCAGGTACAGCGTTGGTGATCTCACACGACAGATGGTTCCTAGACCGCGTTGCCACACACATCATCGCCTTTGAAGGCGACAGCGATGTGGTTTGGTATGAAGGCAACTACAGCGAGTACGAAGTAGACCGCAAGAAACGCTTAGGCGATTCAGCACCCACCCGAGTGCAGTACAAGCCTATTCACCGATAGGGAAGGGATAGGTTGGGATAGGTAGAGGTAGCCGGAGTCAGGTTACCTTTATCGCGGTCGCTTAATGAACGCGGGCAGCCTAGCCAATAATCTATGGCTTCATCAACATCAGCTTTGTTAATTTTCGTTTTGCAGTTTTCATGACTATCACACCTAACGTCGCCATAAACGGATGCCGAAGCAACGCGAAAACAATCTGGTGGAGGCCGTTTTTTTGGCCGGAACGTATTTGATGACCTTGTTAGCCATTTTTATTTTCTTCTCTCTCAGTTTGCATATGATTTGCCAGCCAAGATAAAAATCCGCTATAAATCAGAGAGCAGATGCAAAGTAGATATATGTGTTCACTAATTCTAGCGGTCTTTAAAGCTGACTGTACTTCCTTATCTTGGTTTTCTATGATTAATGGTAATAGACTCTCATGTGCAGTGCTGACACCTGTGTCATGAAATATTGCAACCAATAACGCTCCCAGACTCGTATAGAATATTTTAGATGAAAACTCTTTTTCATAAAGCCGAGGGTGCTTATAAGCAATAAAAGTGAGTCCGCTTACGGCGGCTATTAATAAACCTGTATATAAATTTTCCATTTAATTCTTTGATACCCATATATAGCTAACGTCTCAAACAATGGCGCGCGCTTTTTGCGCCGTCCCAGTGACCGTAGGGAGCGATTTGAGCTGCTTGTTATGTAGCATTGGCATCACCGTGCCATTTTTGGAGAATATTATTTATTCTCGGAGGAATAGAGAGACTTAGCTCCTTAAATTTATCTAACTCCACAAATGATATAACAATCGCATTCTCTATTTCAGGGTGTAAGTCTTCACGAACGAGCAAGCTTTCAACAAAGCTAAGTATATCCGATGTACGAGGTGACTCTTCTTCGATTGCACACGCTAGAAACCCCATTTGTGGATGTAGTAAATTTTCGTCCTCAACTACAAACGGAATATCTTCACCGAATTTTTCGATGACGTCCTTACTAAATTCACTAGTTCCGTACACTACATTCTCTTTGATACATAACGCTGCCAACACCGGAGGCAAAACTGTAGCGACGAAGGAGCGAAGGTTTTGACTTCCGATTGATTGGCCTTGTTAGGGCTATTCACCCCAAAACTCACCAATACCATTTAAGACCATACCAACCCCCGTAATCGAAGATACTATTGCGCCCCAACTTGCAGTTTCAGTTGCTACAGGAATAGTAATGGCTCCCATAGCTAAGCCAACATTCGCTATTGAAAGCGCGCTACCTTGAGCAATTTGTCCTAGTCCCTTAAACCAACGCCTTGATTTTCTAGGTTGGTCATCAGATTCTTTTTTTAACTCTTTCAATTGATTTTGCTGCTGGTCAAGTTTTTCTTCAATATTATTAAGTTGTTGGCTGACTCCCACTTCTTGATTATAACTATGCTTGCTCTTGGATCTGGATTTTACAATAGACATCAATGCTGACAACTCGGTCTCAGGATCATTGCTACCAAGATCTCGCATTATTTGTAGCTCTTGTTGAGGCATATGTTCAAGCTTCATCCCATCCACAATTTCAAAGTAGTGTGAATCTATAACATCCATGAACCCTGAGTCTTCGAGCATTCTGCGATTTGTTCTTACGCCATCATGAATTTCACTCGAAAGTTGCTCAATTCGTTTGCGATTTATTGTTCTATATATTTCATCCTCTTCCTTGCAATGGTGATTTATATAACGTAATAAGTTTGATGCACTAATCAGGCGGTCTGATTCCCATCCCCATTCCATAGGATGAAAATGTTTTCGAAACCGTCTAAAGTTTCGAGTTTGTACGCACTCTTGGTACAAATACTCCATAAACCTTTCGTATTCTTTTTCATCCACGATATTTCTCCTCTTTAAAGCCCTAACGCTTAGCTAAACGGACCGAAAAGCCGCAGGGCTTTTTGTGTCCGTTTTGAGCGTTTTGTTATGCATTTAGGACAAACCATCGTATGGGTTTATATATATAGTAACTTTTTGCAGGTGACCTGCTTCACCTTTAGTGAAAACTAGTGAGCCACCGGGAATGATTTTCTGCTTTACGATCCAGCCGCCGGTAAAAGTAAGTTCTACGTCAATGTTCTGAGGAACGCCCTTAAAGCGTACAACGACATCTTTCCCTACAGGTGTGCTATCGATTTCTTGTTGTAATGACTCTTCTAGACTTACGCTTCCCATCTCAATCCTTGGTTTGCATAACGCCTCACATCTCCGGCAGCAAAAAGCAGCGCGACGAGGAGCGAGGAGCGGCACTTTTTGCTGTCCGAGTGCATGTGATTGTTATGTGTTTTTAAAACTCTTGAATGCTTCGTCCACATCGCTTTTTAGCTCCGATCTTATTGCATCGGCAATGGTTTTTGCTTTTTGAGCAAAGTCTTTCAATTGGCCTTTTTTAATAACCCTGATGCACGTTCCAACATGATCAGGTATGTGGGTGGAAAACAAAAACTCACTCTCCTCGACCTCTTTTATTTCCAAATAACCATTATTCTTCAAAGAACATTCAAATAGCGGTGAATCAACAACTATGACTGGAAACGCAAAGGCAAGACATGGAATTGAGGATTCTTGTCGATCCCTTGCTACGCCCGCGCAGGCCTTAATTACTCCAATAGCAGCGGCATAGGCGGAATCATTGTTTTCACTGAATGCTTGCCTAAATCCATATCCGCCTTGAGAGGGCCTAGCAATATATGGATCCAATGCTCCAAACTTTGGCAATCGACTTGCCAACGATTTTCTGGCTGCTTCAGATGTGACTGCAAAAGCAAAGAGACGGTTGTAATTTGCCAAAGCATCTTCTGACGTTAAAACAACCCAAGGCTTTTTTGACGATTTGCACTCGAAGATAAATGAAATCTCAATAACCCCCCTGAGATCAGGATCAATTGCCAACACATCAATTTCTCTACCTTTATCTGATTGCGGGTCTGGGTAGGAATAGGACTGCCTGATTTCGAAGCCAGCAGCACGAAAAGCTGAAGCCGTTTCCATTTCTAATGGAAATCCAGTTTTATTCAACCATTCAAGAACCTTCTGGCTCGGCATGTTTAGTCCTTTTTACACATAACGCCGCAGTAAGTTGCGGCTATGTAGTTGATTGTGTTGTGGCAGCGTAGCGACCGCCACATAAACAAGCAACGGAATAGACGTCAATCTTGACTGCCTTGTTACGTTTTTGGCTTATTAGTCTCTGCCATAGAAGCAAGCAAAGAATTCAGCTGATTAGTTAATGTTTTAAGTGCTTCTTTTTGCGTGTGCCCTGCCGCATCGCCCCGCGGATTCGTTGCAATTTGATGGATAGCCTCTTGTATGCCTTTGGTAAGAGATTGAGCAGCCTCTACCTTAGCTAATGCTGCTTTACCCTCAATTACCTGTGGCATCGAATCTAAGATGCCAACCGTTGAAGCCATGATTTGTTTTTGCCAGCCTTCAACTGCTGCATTCACATTATAGAGAACAGATTGAGCTTTTTGGGCATCATGTTTTGCCGATGATGAAAACCAAAGAGCTAGACCGACGCTCACGAAAGATAAGGTAATACTTAAAATTGGGACTAGCCAATCTTTAAATAATTCTACGATAGTCATCTAGACTCCTTTTGAAACGTAACGCTTTGCTCACCGGAAAATTGGGAGCGCAGCGAGTAATTTTTCCGAGTGCAGTAACTTGTTATATTTCTACCCGTCACTTGCGAAGACGTCTTAATAACTTCTGTAACGATTCTTCATATTTTTCGTGACTGTAGAAATCTGCATACAGCTTACCTTCTAAAAAGCTAGGATGGTCACACTCTTCCATCACTAGTGGAAGCACAACAACTTCACCGCTCCCTATTTCACGATTCATTGCTATATCTAGTTCTTTCTCAACCCATTTGGATTTTACTGATCTAGGCGACAAAATAATGCCAATGTACTTTGTCATTTTAAGCCCTTCATCAATCTTTTTGATTAGGGAGTCCCCGATCTGTATTTCTGCCTCATCTAGCCAAACCTTGGTTACGCCATGGCGCTCAAGGTCACTCTTCAACCGACGAACAAAAGGTTTGTCTTCACTGGTATGACTTAAGAATATCCCATCGTATTTATGATGAATTACGTCATCTTCATTTAGGTCAAGAGCGCAGTGAACCAAAGCTGTTATTGCTTCATTTGATCTTGGAGGTGTAAGTAGCCAACCCACGTTTCCACCAAGCTCTATTTCAAGCCCTAAATCGTAGCCCTCAGGCGTTTGAGCTAAGCATCTATTGATTCCTGGTGGGGTATCAATACATATGCGCCAACCATCTTTTTCTACCTGCTCAAAATATGGCGTTAATTTATTCCCAGATTCGGTGATGGAAACACGACGTGATTTTTTAGTATAAACATTGTTATTCGCTACAAGCTTCTCTACCGTTTTATTCAAGTATGATTTCCAAACTTTTCTATATCCGAAAAACTGCTCTCTTTTTTCCTCAGCGAGAAGCCAGATCACACGACAGCCATTTTTGAGCGCGGCTTTCATTTCTTCCGATCTATCACTGTAATCAAACACAGTATCCAGATCATATGAATTGTTCTCTCTTTTTAGATCATAAAGTTCAGAGTTGGAATCACTATGTTCACCGGCACTTCCAAATATAAAATGGCTATAGCTCTGGGGATTTATGATTATTAGATCATACTCATATAGAGCGTACGCAGCTCTATCTTCATCGATTTCAGGGCGACACAATCCCAGCGTTTCAATTTCAACATCAATAACATTTGGCCCAGAATATTCCAAACCAACAAGCAACACTTTTTTACTCAATGCTCGATCCTTGCATTTAAAATATAACATTTGTGTATTGCGCATGCGCATTTAGCTGCTTTCTTTTGTTTAAGAAGGCATCACTAGGCGCATGACTTTGTTGGGCTTTATTCAAAACAATGCGGTCCTTTCCAAAAAAAGTGCGCATGCGCAATAGCACTCCCTTTGATACGCGTTAGTCCGTTACACGAACAGAGGACTATGGAAGCGGTTTGCGCTCACTAGAAATCAGACAATTGGAATATTTTTTGCGCCAGACGGCATCCGGTTAGAGAAACTAACCGGCGGGATTGTTTTACTTATAGACCTGCGACTACTTCTAGCGCTGCGGCTAGGGTCTTTACGCCATGAACGGTCATGTTGCCGAGCTTTTCTTTGGGGCTGTTAGCGAAGGGTACTATGGCGTGTTTGAAGCCGTGTTTGGCCGCTTCGCGCATGCGTTCTTGGCCGTTGGTGACTGGGCGTAGTTCGCCGGTTAGCCCTAACTCACCAAAGACAATTAGGTCTCTGGGTAATATTCGGTCACGGAATGAGCTGAGTACCGCTAACAATACCGCCAAGTCTGCACCGGTTTCTGCAATACGCACGCCACCTACTACGTTTGCAAAAACATCTTGGTCGCCCAAGGCTATGCCGCAATGGCGGTGCAATACTGCCAAGTGCATGGCGAGTCTCTGCTGGTCTAAACCTACTGCTACACGCTTGGGGTGGCCGCCGGCTACGTCATCCACCAGCGCCTGTAGCTCTACCAACAAAGGCCGAGTGCCTTCCCATGTGACGGTTGCAATGCTGCCGGGGGAATCTACGTCGCCGCGCTGAAGGAATATGGCGGAAGGGTTGGCGACTTCTTTCATGCCCATATCGGTCATGGCGAACACGCCTAGTTCGTTCACCGCGCCGAAACGATTTTTGTGTCCGCGCAGGGTTCTGAAGCGGCTGCCTGCTGGGCTGTCTAACATCATAAAGCAGTCGATCATATGCTCTAGGACCTTGGGGCCAGCGATGCCGCCTTCTTTGGTGATGTGGCCCACCAGCACAATGACCACGTCTTTTTGTTTTGCCAAACGGGTAAAGTATGCCGCGGTTTCTTTTACTTGGGTAACCGAGCCTGGGGTGGAATCTACCGACTCCATTTGCATGACTTGTATTGAGTCTAGTATGACTACCGCTGGCTTTTGCTCTTCTATTAGATTGGCAATAATTTCGGCCCGAGTCTCTGCTGCCACACTGAGGCCGTCTAACGGCAGGTTGAGTCGCTTAGCGCGCATGGCTAGTTGCTGCAATGATTCCTCGCCGGTGACATACAGCACACCTTTGCTTTGGGCCAATGTGGTACAGGCTTGTAGCAGTAGCGTACTTTTACCTGCGCCGGGGTCGCCGCCAATTAACACTACGGAACCGGGCACAAAGCCGCCACCGAGGACGCGGTCTAACTCTTTAAAACCCGAGGCGATGCGCGGTGTTTCTAAAGCTTCTATTTCACTGAGTTTTTTGACTTGGGCGGTAACGCCTGCATAGCCTACGGCGGCATTGGCGATGGGGGTTATGTTGACTCGGCTCAGGGTATTCCAAGCACTACACGTGCCGCACTGGCCCTGCCACTTACTGTGTTCAGCGCCGCAATCTTCGCAAACAAATGCAGACTTAGTTTTACTCTTGGCCATGTCGCCTTTTATCCGATTTCTTTAAGCTGTTTGTGGAGCCGACGAGGGTCTGAGTTAACGAAGCCGCTGATGTTAGTCGGCGAAGTCGTTGTACATTTCGTGGGCGAGGTCTTCAAATTTGGTCAGGTTGCCGGTGAACTTCATCTTCACCTTACCAATAGGTCCATTACGCTGCTTGCCAATAATGATTTCTGCCAAACCCACGTCTTCGCTGTTTTCGTTATACACCTCATCTCTGTAGATAAAGAGAATAACGTCGGCATCTTGCTCGATAGCGCCTGATTCGCGCAGGTCGGAGTTCATTGGGCGTTTGTCTGGCCGGGACTCTAATTGACGGTTGAGCTGAGAGAGCGCCACCACAGGGCAACTCATTTCTTTGGCCAGCGCTTTCAGTGAGCGGGAAATTTCGGAAATTTCTGTAGCGCGGTTTTCGCTGGATTTCGCCGTACGCATTAATTGCAGATAATCAATTACGATCATGTCGAGGCCACCCGCCTCACGAGCAACCCGCCGGGCACGGGAGCGTACTTCGCCCGGGGTCAGAGCGGGGGTGTCGTCAATTTGCAAACGCTTATCTTTTAGCTGACTCACCGCACCAGTAAAGCGTGTCCAATCTTCGTCTTTTAGCTCGCCATTCCGCAATCTTGTTTGGTCAATACGGCCCAGGCTTGAGATCATACGCATAACAATTTGTTCTGCCGGCATTTCCATACTGAATACCAGTACAGAACCACCTGACATAGCCGCGTGCTCTACCATGTTCACCGCGAATGCAGTTTTACCCATGGAAGGTCGTGCGGCCAAAATAACCAGATCCGAGGGCTGCCAGCCAGAAGTCTTTTTATCTAAATCTTTAAACCCAGAAGAAACGCCAGTAATGGCGCCTTTAGATGCGTAAAGAAACTCTACCTTCTCAACCGCTTTAGCCAGCAACGGCGCGATTTTTTCTGGGCCATTTTCTTTGATCCGATTTTCAGCAATTTGAAAAACTGACTGCTCGGCCAGTTCAAGTAGGGTATCGGTATCGCGTCCATCTGGGGTAAATGCCGAGTCAACAATCTGATTTGCAGCGCCAATAAGCTGGCGCAGCACGGAACGCTCACGGACAATTTTGCCGTAGGCTAAAATGTTACTCGTACCTGGAGTGGAATCGGTAAGCTCGGCAAGATAAGCAATGCCGCCGGCTTTTTCTAGCAAGCCGCGAGATTGTAGGCGCTCTGACACGGTGACTGCATCTAAGGGCGCATCATCAGTAGCCAGCTCGTTCATTGCGGCAAAAATAATTTGGTGCTGGGTGCGATAAAAGTCGGTGTCTGCCACCACCTCTATAAGATCAAACCAAGACTGGTCATCTAGCATTAAGCCGCCCAGTACGGATTGCTCTGCCTCATTGGAGTGGGGCGGAACCTTGAGCGCGCTTACGGCGTTATTTTCTGGAGAATACTCAGACATGGGCGATTCAGTTTTTGCATTTATGGGCTGTTCTAATTGCTACGACAACGACTAATAAGCTCGTGGGTAACTCTTAGATATGGGTAGAGAGATTGAGCAGTAAACGCTGGGATTGCAAGTCATTGAGTGACCCACTTAGCTTTGCTCGGATCTGAATTCTGCTAGCTGAGGTTTCAGCTGGGCTAAATCTGCTTTTGCTGAAGCGTTTTTTGGTCAACGCTCTTTTAGTTAACAGCTCTTTTAGTTAAACACCCTTTTGCTAAAGAATGCCCCAATGCATAAAAGCACTGGGGCATTGTCACAAGAGATCTATTTAACCTGCTGGTTACTCTTCTACAACAGCGACTTTAATGCCGGCTGTTACGTCTGAGTGAAGTTGCACTGCAATGTCGTACTCACCGATAGCGCGGATAGCACCATCTGGTAGGCGAACTTCGCTACGTTCTACTTCATGTCCATCTGCTACTAGGGCATCTGCGATGTCCTGAGTACCAACGGAACCATATAAACGACCTTCTTCGCCAGATTTAACCATGATGGTCAAAATGTGGCCTTCGATCTTCTCTGCGCGAGCCTTAGCTACGCCCAATATGCCTTGCGCTTTCGCTTCTAGCTCAGAGCGACGTTGCTCAAAAACTTCACGATTAGCCTTATTCGCTTGAACAGCTTTGGCATTTGGAATTAGGTAATTACGTGCAAAGCCTGGCTTTACAGATACTTCATCACCCAAATCACCAAGGTTGTTTACGCGTTCTAATAATATAACGTTCATTGACTTTCCTTATGCCCGCTTATTTATGCTGGTCGGTATAAGGCAACAATGCCAGATATCTAGCGCGCTTAACTTCTTTTGCAAGATTACGCTGAAATCGGGCTGTTGCGCCGGTGATACGACTAGGAACGATTTTTCCGGTTTCACCAATAAACTGCTTTAGTGAATCCAAATCTTTGTAGTCCACTTCAATTTCTTTGAACTGAACTTGTACTCTTCTGCCACCGCCTCTCATCATGATGCTTCTCCTTCAACGGGTGCGTCTGCTGCAGGTTCTGCAACCACTTCAGCTTCTACTGCTGCTTCAGCAACTGGTGCTGCTTCAGCTGCGGATTCAGCCGCTCTGCTGGCTGATTCTTCTTCACGACGACGATCGCGTTCACGATCTTTCTCTTTGTCTCGCAACTCTTCTTCATAGACTTTGGAGTTGCCAGTGACAGCGCCTTTACGTCTGATAACCATGCTGCGGATCACTGCATCGTTAAAGCGGAATGCGCTTTCTAGCTCGTCAAGAATTTCTTGACCCACTTCGATGTTGAGCATGATGTAGTGTGCTTTGTGCACTTTATTGATTGGGAAAGCCAGTTGGCGACGGCCCCAGTCTTCGGTTCTATGAACCGTACCGTTTCCGCGTTCTATCATCCCATGATAGCGTTCGATCATACTTGGTACTTGATCGCTCTGATCAGGATGTACCATAAAAACAATTTCATAATGTCGCATTGCGCTTCCTTATGGTTGACGTCAGTCAAGCTGACGAGTTGCCCCCAAGGATTTACGCTTTCGCTACCATTGTGAAGCAAGGATTAGTCCCGCAAAGCTATTAACTCCGCGGGCGCGCATTGTAGGCGGCTCTGCACGGGCGCGCAAGGTCTTTGATCCGCTTTAAAGCCACCGCACAGCTAGACTTTTGCATGCGTTTGCCCCGTGTCTGACTTGCTTTTGGGGCCACACTTTCGGGGACATACCTTTTTCGGCTATCTAATTTGCTGCCCGCTCAATGCCATCAACGTTGCTTACTAAGAGCCGTCGGTTTTAGCGGCAACTGCTCGCTGGCGAACCATTTCATACAAAAGCACGCCGGTAGCGACCGATACGTTAAGGCTTTCAACACTGCCGAGCATAGGGATACTCACCAGGTGATCACACAGACTTCGAGTTAGCCGGCGTAGGCCTTTGCCTTCGCTGCCCATGACCAGCGCAGTGGGGCCTTTAGAGTCCATGGTGTCCCAGACGGTACCGCCTTCTCCGTCAGCGCCGAGCACCCAAACACCTTGGCCTTGAAGCCAGGCAATTGTTCGAGCCAGGTTGGTCACTTGGACCAAAAACAAATCTTCCGCGCCGCCTTGGGCCGTTTTTAGCACCACCGGACTCAAAGGTGCGCTATTACGCTTGGGCATGATCACTGCGTCTACGCCTGCGGCATTGGCCGTGCGTAAACAGGCGCCCAAATTCCGCGGGTCTGTTATCTCATCCAATATCAAGATCAGCGGCTCGTTACCAAACTCTGGCCACTTGTCTTTGAGGTCTTTCTCATCGGCCAAAGTACGAGAATGGCATTCAAGCAATACGCCTTGGTGGGCTATATCTGGCGCTCGACGCCGGAACCAAATTTCTTCCATGGTCTGAAAGCGCACGCTGGCTTCTCGCGCTAGGCTAATGAGCTCGTTGTAACGAGCATCACGACGACCTTTCATCAAATACAGACAGCGCGCCAATGCTGGGGCCTCTCGTAATGCAGCTCTCACTGCTTGAATTCCTACCACTTCATCCATCTAAATAAACTCGCTCTCTGCTTTTGTAACTTTTGTGACTTTTAAGGCTTTTAAGGCGGGGCCAAAACTTGTTGACCAAGAATGAGTGGACCGACCCAGTTTTTATATTTGCTGGAACCAACCCAGACCACCGAACCTAGCTTTAACCTTTATCTGCAAACTTGCTGCGGGGTTTAGCTCGGACCTTTTTCTTTACCTTCTTTTTGCCGACATCGGCATTGCTCTTGCCCTTCTTCTTTTTCTTCGGCTTTTTGCTGACGCTGGGTTCCGTAGTTGAGTTTTCAGCTTCTGCCGCACTTGCTTCAACCCTATGCCTGCGCCGACTTTCTCTGCTACCTGAAGTGCCGTCTTCTTGGCTAGTGTTGGTAGGTGCTGCTTCAGCTTTTGCTTTGATCTTGCGTTTGCTGGCTGCCCAAGGATCGTTGGCGTCCATGGCAATTTCTTCCGGGCTGTTTACCTCGGCATGCTCAGGGCTGTTTTTATTAGAACGCTCAGGGCTGTTTTTACCTTCCGCACGCTCAGGGCTGTTTTTGAGCTCAGGGCTGTTTTTGAGCTCAGGGCTGTTTTTCCTCCGGCTCTTAACTTTACGGCGATCGTCGCCGCCACCAGCATTCGGCGTCAGGCGCAGTTCAATTTTGGCTTGAGGCGGTTCTACGTTAATCACTACAACTTCTATTTCATCCCCCAGGGTGAAACGCTTACCGTTGCGTTCACCGTAAAGACATTGATTGCGTCGGTCATAGCGGAAGTAGTCGGAACCTAAGTCGGAGATATGCAGAAGTCCCTGGACATAATATTCTTCTATCTCAATGAACAGGCCAAACTCAGTCACTGTGGCAATGGTGCCGCTGACGGTTTCGCCCACATGCTGGCGCAACAGTTCACACTTTAGCCAAGCTTCAACGGTCCACCCTGCGGATTCTGCGCGACGCTCGTTGTTGGAACACAACTCCCCAAGTGCGGCTAACTTTTCGTCATCTGGCACCCACTTTTGGCGATTCTTATCGACCTGCAATATGGCCTTGATAGCACGGTGCACGAGTAAATCTGGATAGCGCCGTATTGGACTGGTGAAGTGCATATAGCGTTCTAAACCCAGGCCAAAGTGGCCCTTATTTTCTGGGGTATAAACTGCCTGCTTCATGCTGCGCAAAACCAATTGCTGATACAGCCAGCCGTTGGGCTTCTCTGCCATTTCGCTGAGCAACGTCTTATAAGTTAACGAGCTCGGCACACCTTGAGGAATACTCAACCCAATAGACATTAGGTCTTGGCGAAGATCCTCTAACTTTAGGGAATCAGGCCTGTCGTGCACCCGGTACAAAGAACGGCTGTCATTGGCCTCAATAAACGTTGCAGCGCATACATTGGCGTTAATCATGGCCTCTTCAATAATCTGATGCGCCATTAGCCGCGGCACACTAGTCACGCCAGTAACATGGCCGTGCTCAATTTCAATAACACCTTCGCGGCTATTAAAATCTAGGCCGCCGCGATCATCCTTGGCCTGACTAAAGGCCAAAAATACCTGCTTGAGCGCTGCAACTGAGGTCAGTACTCCAGGCATATCGTCTTTATTGCAGGGCAGTGCTGCATCGTTGTCTAAATGCGCTTGCACCTGCTCATAGGTGAGCCGACCGTGAGAGCGAATAACCGCTTCATAAAACTTGTGCTCGCGGACAACACCTTTTACCGACACCGTCATTTCGCACACCAGAGCCAAACGATAGACATCTGGCTTTAGCGAACACAATTCATTCGATAAACCCTCGGGCAGCATGGGCACCACAAAGCTCGGCAAGTAAACCGACGTGGTTCTATTTTGCGCTTCAGTGTCTAAGGAGGAGTTGGGCTTTACGTAATTGGCTACATCAGCAATGGCAACAATGACCTGCCAACCCTTGCGTCCACCTAGCGACTTTGCATAAACCGCGTCGTCGAAATCTTTTGCTGTTTCGCCATCAATGGTCACCAGCGGCGTTTGGGTTAAATCCAGGCGATCTGGATGTTGACTAAGCTGCACAGACTTAGGCAGGCGCGCGACCGCACGTCCAACGGCATCAGGCCACTCCGTAGGAATGTCTAGACTTTCTATAGTAGAGCTAATCGCCTGCTCAATAACTGAGTCAGACTTTAAAACGTCGACCAAGGCACCAACCAAGCCATTGCGGTCTTGGTCGAGAATTTGCACACGAACCGTGTCGCCGTGGCTTGCGTTAGCTGGTTTGCCTTCCAACCGAACGCGACCACTAAAGCCGCGACCCAATGGGTCTACCTGAAGAAACTTACCCTTGAGGTTGAGCACGCCCACCACCGGACGTGGGCTATATTTGAGAATGCGAGTGACAAGGGCTTGTTCATCAACCACTTTATATTCGATCTCGTCGCTAGGCCGCCCCGAAAGACCACCTCGTTCAGGCTTGGCTAGGGCAATGCCGTCAACAAAAAGGCGTGGACCAAGACCTGTCACTAGACCAGTCAATGCGCCAGCAGTTGGCGCAGTCACAACACCGACCACTTCACCCGGAGATGTGCTTTCTGAGGTTGTGCTCACAGCCGAATCTGTGTCCGTAACGGTGTCGGTGCCTTGGGTTAGGGTAGGCGTCTTATTTCTTTTTCGTGCTTTTGCCGGGGAGAGTAGATATTCACGGTTTTCATTGGCAACAATTTCGCCCAGTCGAACCAAGCCACGCAGTATTTGTCGGACACGCTTTACCCCGTGAGGCTTTGGCGCATCAAGTATCTCAACCATTTGCTGCCAGGTAATGGGCACAGGGTGCTCAACCAATAAATCAATCACCCGCCGCGCGTTCAAGACTTTTTGCTGAGAACTTCCAGCCGAAGTATTCGAATCATTAGACTTCGACAAGTTTGACACCTTCTATTAGTTTTAAGTAAAGTCCGCGACCTTATCAGACCGCACATGCCCAGGTGGTGAAATTGGTAGACACGCTAGCTTCAGGTGCTAGTGGCCGTAAGGTCGTGGAGGTTCAAGTCCTCTTCTGGGCACCAATTATCGGCACAGCATATGGCTGTCTTTCGCCCAATTCCCACCCAAAGTGATCTTTAGACCTGCTCTTCCGGTAGCCGCTGAGCGAATGACATTTCCGTCGGCCCACGATAACAGAAGATCAGCTCTTATTGGCAAAGAGAAATACGCTCTTGAACCACTCAGCCCTTCTGCCAGCATTATTGCAGGTCTTCTGCCCTGGCTTTTATTCCTACGCAAAACCCGCAGCAAAGCGGACCCACCGACTAGCTGCCCATCTGCCTAGTGGGGCAATAGAATAAATAGGCGCGTTGCAAAGTGTCCATTCAGATGTTGAGCTGTCTCTTATACACATCTCCGAGCCCACGAGACGGACTCCTATCTCG
>CAJXUL010000005.1 GCA_913060615.1 uncultured Gammaproteobacteria bacterium
ACCTCTCTATTCGTCGGCAGCGTCAGATGTGTATAAGAGACAGTCCAAAGATACAGCTGAATATATGAAGGCTGCCTCTGGTACGAGAACGCTTGAGGCTACTAATATGAGCGTTGAAGTTAAACGCTGGGCCAACGGCGGTTAATCAGAGATTGCCTAGCCCTTGAGTAATTCTCTTAAGGGTTGGGCAGTTTGTTTATTCTCCTTCCCAGTATTCATTCTCCCTAATTTTATTAGCTTCTAGCTCTTCCTGCATTACTGGACTATCTGGATCGGGCGGAACCTTTCCGTAAAAACAGTGCCGCATCAGGTCGGTAGCGGATAAGAAATATTCGTTTTTTTCTGCTGAGATGTCATCAAAAGGGATCATGCGATCCAAAGCATTAACTACTTGCTGATATTTTCTTCGTGCTTTCTCCAAAGACTGATTAATATAAATTGGCGTTACGGTTTTAGGTGAATGGTTAAGTAGCTTGCCGATTTCTATTTCGGATATATCAAGTTCATGACAGACACTTGCAAATAGTCTGCGGAAGTCGTGGTGTGAGTATTGTTGCGTATCGGCTGAGGAGGCTATTTTAGCCAAGGCTTTTCTTGCGCCAGTAATCGGTTTTTTCCCTTTGCTTGTAAAGACGTATTCCTTGTCTCTATCGGGGAGATTAAAGCGTGATTGAAACATGTCGTAGGTCAAACCAATCATAGGAACTATCAGAAATCTATCTGATTTGTTGGTGGGCAGGGTGACTCTTTTTTTATCAAGGTCAACCTGCGTCCACTTAATCGTCCTAGATTCTTGTGAGCGTAGACCAGTTGTTAGGCTGAGAACTATCCAATCTCGCATTACTGCACTAATGTCTGCTGTTATGAACGCTTCCATAAATTTAGGTAGCTGATCGTAGATGTTGCTTAGGTGCTGTTGTTTACTGGGGTTAACTTTCCTTTTTATGAGCTGCGCTGCCTTATTGGCTGGATTCACCTCTAGATAACCAAGTGCGAATCCGTAGTTTAAGACCGATTTGAGGGTGACAAATGTTCGCTCTGTTCCTGTAGCGTGACTCACGCCTGAGCCATACCAGCTAACAATGTCCTCTGTAGTAATGTCTTTTATAGATTTTTTGTGAAGCGGTTTAAGGTAGTGGCGGAAGTTGTACCTGTACCCGTCTATGGTCCTCTCTACTAAGTTTTTACTGAGGATGTACTTTTCTAAAAGATCAGTTGGAGTAATTAAGTTGCGATCTTGTTCTTTTGGGTCCATCCCCTCATGAATTTTCTTTAGCCAATCTCTCGCTATTTCTCTCGCATCTCGCGGTGTGTAGGTGTGTGCGCTTCCAATGATGCGTTCAACTTTTTTATTGGTTCTATTAAATCTTCCAGAGATGCCATAGCTCTTAACCCCACTAGGAAGGACTCTCAAATAGAATCCTTTTATTTCAGTATCTCTAATGAAGTATTCTTTTTGTCTTGGTTCGGCTTTAGATACAATACCGTAGGAAAGACGAACGTGTTGTGTGTGAGATACATCAAGACTTATCAAGTTTTCGGGTGTCATGTGAGCGTTATGTGACTAGTATGTTTGTTTTATAGCCCATGTGACCGTATGTGAGCAAGAGGCAAGGTTACTAGACTTTAAATAAGTTGTTGATTTATAACAATAATAATTATTGCCGGGATAGCTCAGTTGGTAGAGCGACTGATTCGTAATCAGTAGGCCCGCGGTTCGATTCCGCGTTCCGGCACCACTCTAGGGGTATAAGCCCTCACACATAAACATTTCTACATAATTTGGTAGGGCTAATTCCTATTACTTGACGCTTTCTACCTTCATAAACATCTGTAACCTTGAACCAGCGCCCGACTACTTCTGACTTCCACGCCGGTTCTTTAATGCCCGTAAATTAGCTAATGCGTCAGCTCCCTCTTCACTAACCCTCTGTTTACCGACAGTTGTTTTAATATGGCCCGAATGACGGACCTTGCGTTGAAGCCAACTGTACTGCGCTTTCTCCACTTGATCTTTAGCCGCTTTTTTCACCGGTTGTTTTACGGCTTGCTTCAGAGCTGTGTTCACTGCCCGTGTGCGTCTGTTGGTATCCTCCGTCCCGTTAGATTCGCCTGTAAACTCAGCTTTCGCACTGCTGCTATCAGTGAAATTTTTGCTCCGTGGCCCTTGAACCGAAATTTCTCCCTGGTTGTTAGACTGGGGACCAATGCCGGACCAGCTGTACAAACCACTGAACACAGATCCAAACGCCTTCGTGGTGTACATGCGCGACCGTGCTTTGTTTTGCTCAGATTTTGCCCCAAGCGTTTGCGCTCTGAAGTTCACCTCTCCTTTATCGCTTGTTTGACTCGCACCGTCCAATTCCGCTGTCTCGGCCGCGCCAAATTTATTTGCTGTTGTCGTTGCACGGCGTGCATTAAATGCCCATCCAACAGCGGTTATCGCTTTGCGGACGTAACCAAGAGGGTGAGCGAAAGCTGCCCCGGCAATGGCGCCGCCTCTCTGGGCAATTTTGGCTCCTGTGTCGAATCTTTTGAGGTTCTTTTCCCTGCCCTCAACTTTCTTTTCTGCTTTGAAAGCCTCTTTGTGATCGCTGATGAGGCCTTGCATTGTGTCACTTAGCGCTTCACCTTCTTTACGGTGATCAGCCGCAAACTGCGCCTTAAAAGCATGCTTTCGAGCATGATAGGTCAGTGGCGAGAACCACTTGTTTGTTTCATGGTGACTCGCAGTCTGCCCCCCAAGATAGGCTTTAGCAGCTCTGGCAGTTAGCGCACCTTTATCTATGCCCGTGTCGATGCCTAGTATTTTGGTATAATCGCTCTTGCCTTTTTGTGCTCTTTTCAAGGCCTTGGTTTTAATTTCGTTGTCGATTTTCTTACTTTCATCGTGCCGTTTACCTGGGCCTAGAAGTAGGGCGGCGCCCAAGGCTTCAAAATTCTGCTCTTTTTTGAATGCGCTAGGTTTTAGATTCCTGCTTTCCTGCGCAGAATCGTTAGCTAAACCTTGCTTAAAAACTGCAGTTGCGTTTGACCGGGCAACATTTGCGTCTTTGATCTCGCTGCGACTCATATAGAGATTCGCTATTAAGTCATTCACCCGGGACCTTATAGGTTTGGTCAAACCTTTTGCGGAACTTTGACGCCGGATATGACCGAGGTGGTTTTGTGCATCCGCAACAGTTTGCCCAATATTCGGTGCAGAGATCGCGTTACTGCGCGGCCGGGTATTGGGTTCGGACATTGCGTTACTGCGCGGCCGAGTATTTGGTTCCGACATTGCGTTACTGCGCGGCCGGGTATTTGGTTCCGACATTGCGTTACTGCGCGGCCGGGTATTTGGTTCCGACATCGCGTTACTGCGCGGCCGGGTATTTGGTTCCGACATTGCGTTACTGCGCGGCCGAGTATTTGGTTCCGACATTGCGTTACTGCGTGGCCGGGTATTCGTCTCCGAATGCCCCGTCGATTCTTCGTGCTTAGGCATTTTTTTGCCCTTTCATGCTCTTATTTTTAGAATTATTCATATAAAAAGGATACGGGAATCTTCCGCAAAGTGAAATCTGCCAAGGTGTTTAGTTTGCATTTAGAGTATTTATCAGTGAGCAAGCGCAAAGTGTGTGCCTGCGTGAAACCCTTTAGTTTTACACCTGCAAGCCAGCGCCCTGTCTGATGTAGGTTCAAAGACACAGCAGCTACAGCATTCTTGGCTAGATAAGTGCTTACGCTAGGCTAGGGAAGTCTTTATCTGTCCTTTATCCAGCACACAGCTGTTTTTTTAGAATTTGCTTCAGGTGTTTAGCAGCGGTAACTAAAGACAATTAGAAGGTATACAGCCCCCCTTGCCTTCTTAAAAGACCTCACGCTTTGTTTTGTTACGAAAACTTCTCCTAAACCCCGTGTGTTTGCTGGCAATAAGGCGAGCTATAGCGACGTTTCTAAGGGGCTAACACAGTATGCAGCCCTGCGTTGTGGTGCCATCTTTCTCCTTTAAGGCCCTTAAAAATGTGCGTTTTATTTCGAAACACTGTCATAGGCTAACGGCGGAATGGTAGGCATTGATCACCCCGGATAAACCTAAGTTAAGCGTGGTGTTTTCTACTGCACTGAATCGGCACCTATAGATTTAGGGCCTCATTATCTAAAAGCTAGCGCTGTTCAGGGCATAACTCTGGGGCTGGCAGACCACTCTCAGTTTGTTTCAAGATAGCCAATATCTGGCTATCGGCGAATCGTGATGTCGTAATACAGAATCTCCTGGACAAATATTGCGAGAAAATTCTACTTGTAGGTAACGCAATCTAGAGACGGGATCACCAAAACTGTCGAGATCAAAATAGCGAAACACGCGATAAATAGGTGACGTGAATCGCTCTTTGCATAGGTTAAAACTACGAAATCTTTTGTTGGAAAATAATTTAACCTAAAGTATTTCAATTTAGGTGAGCACTAATTGAACTCGCGTTAATTTAATATTTTTCTGCGTATTGTTGGATTAGTTGTCGTTTACAAAACCACCGGATAGGTTTGCAACGTTAAGCCTTTGTTCGGCGATCAAACCAAGAGTATCTTGCGAATATTCAAAGTCTCCCAATCCACCCTGGTAGGACTTGAGATGGGCTATATAGCGCTGAACTTCTGGCGTATTTTTCGCTGCGACCCAAAAAATTGCAAACTTCCTGCGAGAGTTCAATTGTTGACTTGCTCGATGTAAGAGTCTGAAGTGAAAGCCAACCAGATCACCCGCTTTGCTTGGAATAGAATAAGATGGAATAAGTTTGTTTCTCAAACGTCTTAGTACACGCCTGAAAAAACCATCATGGCGTAAAGCTGTCAAATATTCCTCATGCCCCCCAGGTCGAACATCCAGCCCGCCACCATACTCAGCGTCGTTGTCCTGCAAGTAGACGGCTAATTGGACTTGGGACCAACTTGGGTCGTATACGAAATCAACCAAACCAAGATTAGCTGAATCCGTGTGCCAACCACCAAACTGATCTGTTTGCATCGTGTATTCAGGAATGGTGACATAATCATCGCCAAGCTGTTTTCTTAGTTCCGCAACGACTGAAGGAAGAAAAGGGATTTGAGCAAGTTCGGGAGTTGCCAGAAAGTCAGCCACGGGCATCACGGCATTTTTTGTTTCAGCGTAGTAGGCTTCACAAATTTTTTTCAAGGAACTAATCTTGCGATCATCGATAATACTGTTCGCCTTGAAGTAGCCTTTAGAGTTAGCGCCCATTTTTTACTCCGAATTTTTAAAAGATTATATCTTTTTTTACGAGCTATCAAAAGATATCACTTTGGATCTAATAAGTCCGGGCTGGACGTGTTTGGAAAACAATAGCTGACGCTCATATTCGGATATCGTTACCGTTAGATTGCGCATAGGTATAGGTAGTGACAACTGCCTAAACCAAATAGCTAAGGACTTGCTTAGAAAAATAACTTCTATGCGCAAACTATGCGCAAACAGAAAAAGATATTGCTGACAGCAATTGTCAATATGCATTCACAACCGCTGCGCGATAAATTACAACGGCTACCTTTTATGCAACTGGCATGTATCTAACCATCCACTACTAGGGGCTTTTATAAGGTGCGCTGCGTTATCTCACTACAGCACTTACATTATCGGAAAGAGGACAAAAAGGCCGCGCAATGGTAAGTTTGCTGATAGTTTCAACAGCGGTTCTAGTGCAGGAACTGCAAAAAAAAGGGGCTTGTGAGCATTGCCAGCCAGACAAATCAGCATGGGTAGAGGTTATGAATAAATATAAATTAACAGTTAATGGAAATGCTTTAGAGGTTGATGTCGCGCCTGACATGCCGTTGCTGTGGGTGTTGCGTGACAAGCTCAAACTCACTGGCACCAAGTTTGGTTGCGGCATTGCCCAGTGCGGTGCGTGCACTGTGCATATTGACGGCGTGGCGGTTCGCTCTTGCGTGTTGCCTGTTTCTGCAGTTTCAGGTCCAGTCACTACCATTGAAGGCCTCGCCCAGGGCGATGATCTACACCCCCTACAATCCGCATGGATAGAGCACGATGTGCCCCAGTGCGGGTACTGCCAAGCAGGCCAAATTATGAGCGCTGCGGCATTGTTATCTAATAATAGTCAGCCCTCAGACGATGACATTGACCAGGCCCTGGAGGGCAACTACTGCCGGTGTGGTACCTACGTACGCATTCGCAAAGCGGTGCACACAGCTGCTTCCTTTTACAATGCAGACAAGAGGAACGGATAAATGAATAGCAAAAAAATTAGTCGCCGAAACCTATTTAAAGTTTCCGCAATTGCTGGTGGTGGGCTGATGCTTAAGTTGAGCTTGCCTGCTAACGCACTGGAAGACAGCGCAACAACTTTGGTGAAGTCGTCTGAGTTGAACTTTTACGTACAAATTGCGTCAGATGGGCAGATCACTATCTATGCGCCAAATCCTGAGATGGGCCAAGGGATCAAGACCACCTTGCCAATGATTATCGCGGAAGAAATGGGCGCTAATTGGGATGATGTTGAAGTTGTTCTTGCGCCAATTGATCCGGCTAAGTTCGGGTTGCAGGGTTCAGGCGGTTCTATGTCAGTTACCAGAAATTTTGACGCCATGCGCCGCATGGGTGCATCTGCGCGTGAAATGTTGATTGGCGCTGCGTCTGAACTGATGGAAGTTGAAAGGCGCGACCTTAAGGCTGAGGCAAGCCAAGTCATTCATGGCTCCGGTCGCAGCATGACCTTTGGCCAACTTGCCTCTGTAGCTGCCCAGCAGCCTGTACCCGTCCCAGAGCAACTGTCTTTCAAGGACCCTCGCTCCTACTCAATTATTGGTACTTCTGTGGGTAGTGTGGATAATTTAGTCATTGCTACAGGCCTGTCTAAGTTTGGTATTGATGTAGATGTGCCTGGCATGAAGTTCGCCAGCTATACGCGCTGCCCGCGACCTGGCGGTAAAGCTGTCAGTTTCAATTCGGCAGAAATCAAGGCACTTCCGGGGGTGATCGATGCGTTTATTTTGCAGCCAGATTCAAGATCCGGGAAAGCGTCTATGGCTTTCTTGGATGGGCTAGCGGCCTTGCAGGGAGGCGTTGCAATTGTTGGTGATGACACTTGGTCTGTATTTGCGGCCAAAGCTAAACTCAAAGTCAGCTGGGATGAAAGAGAAGCTTCCACTGATCAATGGTCAAAGATGGCCAGCGACGCGCGAGCAATAGCTGTGAAAGGCGGCGGCGAAGTTAAATTGGCAGGCGCGTCAGTGGGTGAAGCCCTGTCTGACAGCAACAACCGTACGTTAGAGGGCTTTTACGAATTCCCTTATGTTGCCCACGTATGTATGGAACCCATGAATTGCACCGTTGATTTCAGGAAGGGCGCTTCCGGTAAGCCAGACGCCATGGAAATTTGGTTGGGGAGTCAGTTTCCGAATCAAGTAAAGGAAATTGCCGAAAACATGCTTGGCGTTAAGCAAGAAAACGTCAAAGTACACGGGCTGCGTATGGGTGGAGGCTTTGGCCGGCGGGCAGTACACGACTTTGCCGCAGAGGCGATGGCAATATCCCATCAAAGCGGGTTGCCGGTGAAACTTACCTGGACCCGCACAGACGATATTCATAACGACTACTTTAGAGTGGGCGGCTTCGAAAATATGAAGGGTGCCGTAAGCCCAGACGGTAAGTTGGCGGCATGGGACCAGCACTACATTGGCTTTGCAGACAACGGTAAACCCGTCATCGGTTCTGGATTACGTGGTAATGAATTGCCTATGGTTGCCTTCGATAATGCCAGTATTAGACAGACAATGATGCCGGTGGCCACTGCCTGCGGTGCTTGGCGCGCGCCGGGTTCCAATACCAACGCTTTTGTAGAGCAGAGCTTTATTCATGAGCTGGCTAATTTGGCCGAGCGTGATCACGTTGAATTTTTGACTGAACTTATGGGTTCACGTCGCTGGATTAAAGAGGGCAATATTTCTGCTCTTAATACGGGGCGGGCGATTGATGTTATCAAGCTGGCAGCAGAAAAAGCCGGGTGGGGCAGAACAATGCCCGAAGGCACCGGCCTTGGTTTGGCTTTTTACTTCTGTCACGCAGCCCACGTTGCCGAAGTTGCGGAGGTATCTGTAGATGCCGAGCGTAATTTCAGCGTTAAACGAGTCACGGTTGCAGTGGACGTTGGACCGATTATTAACATGAGCGGTGCAATTAATCAGGTTCAAGGCTCCATAGTGGATGGGTTAAGCACCATGGCCTTACAAGAGATCACAATGCAAAATGGTCGTATTGAGCAGGATAACTTCCACCAATACCCTGTTATGCGCATTGCCTCAACGCCAGAAATTGATGTGCACTTTATCCAAAGTGACAACAAGCCAACGGGCTTAGGCGAACCGGCATTGCCGCCACTGGCACCTGCGGTGACCAATGCAATTTTTGCAGCCACTGGGGAGCGCATTCGAACTATGCCATTGAGTAACGCCGGATATAAACTCGTCTAAAGCGGGTGGGTAGAGCTAGGAGGGGTTTGGCTGAGCATTGCGGGCGCTTCAGCTTGGCTCCGGCCGACTTCGGCTGTAACGCTATCTAACGGTATGCTTAACTTTTTAATGGTTTGCTCCGCCAGATCGACGCTTCGTGTATAAACGCGAAGCATCCCTTGGCGCAAAGGCCCAGCCTATTAACGTTAGGCTACTATGCCTCCTTGGGTCATTGCCTGAATGCGTTCCGCAGAAAACTCAAAATCAGCCAAAACTTCGGCTGTATGTTCACCGTGATCCGGACTCGGGCGAGAAGGTTCCAAGCGTTTGCCGCCAAAGCGCGCTGGAGATTTTATAATCCGCATCTTGCCCATTATTGGGTGATCAAGAAGGCCAACCGTGTCGTTGGCGGCGAGCTGCTCTTGGGCTAATACTTCATCTTTGTCCAGACTCCTGGCGCATGGCACATCTGCTGCTTGGAGTTTTTGCAAAATTTCGTCGGTAGTGAACTGCAAATACGCCTTGGCGACCAGATCTTTAAATTCTTTAAGGTTTGTGACCATTTTTTCAAAAGAGTTGAAGCGATCATCCACCAGCAAGTGCTCCATACCTAGCGCAATCAACCCCCGCATTTGCATCTCATCAGTGGCCGCAGACACAGTTATTGCACCATCTTTTGTTGGCGACAGTTCGTAGAGCAAGTCTATTAACAGTGGGCCTGGTTCGTGATCTGGGTCAAGCAAGGTATGGTTTTGAAAACCGTCCGGGAAAACAAAGAATAAGCTAGAGTCGAGCATAGACAGGTCAATATGTTGACCCTGGCCTGTTTTTTCGCGTACGTAAAGTGCGCAGGTTACAGCTTGGCAAGCAGTATAGGCGGTGATTTTGTCGCAGATTAAAGTGCGAAAAAATGCCGGTTCGTTGTTCTTGCCTTGGGTAGCGGTGAGTCCCGCTTGAGCCTGGATAATGGGATCATATGCCGGTGCGCCACCTAATGGGCCTTCTTTGCCAAAGCCTGATATTGCTGCGTAAATTAGTCTCGGTTGCAGTGCCCGCAAGGACTCGCTGCCTAAGTTCAACTTATCCATAACACCAGGTCTAAAGTTGTGAATAAAAATGTCAACTTGGGGGATCATTTCACGAATAAGTGCTTGGCCTTCTTCTTCTTTGAGGTTGACGCGAATGGACTGTTTGCCTCTATTGCAGTTAGCAAACAATGATGAAATTCCGCCTTTGTTAGCGCCGATGTACCTCATTGGATCGCCCATATTCATTGGCTCGACCTTGATTACTCGTGCGCCTTGTTCAGCCATCATCATCGCCGCAAAAGATGCGGTAATCATTGTTGAAAATTCTAGTACGGTAATGCCTTCTAACGGTTTCAATCTTTTCCCCTTATGAAAATCTAGCGATTGGCAGGCTAAGCGCTAGCAAAGCCTCCGGATAATAAATCGGCAATAGACATTTTTTAGTAATTTGCCTAGTAGTTCTATCCTAGATCCCAAGATGACACAAGCTTAAGCATCAGTGGGCTAGAGGCATAGTGCTTACGCTACATACGGCCCTTTTATCCGTCGCCGTTTTACGTTTTCGACGCTTTACGGGTTTGGTTATATGATTATTTTGGAGTACTTGCTCAACTGTTAATAAGTGCAATCGAAACTTAGCAGAAAGTGTTAAAATTTTGCGCAGAAAAATAATAATGCTTTGGGGTCACTTTATGCTTTCTTACATATCGGCGCTGGCAGATGTCTTCGCTTCATTGGCGCTACTGGTCTCTATGGTTTTCCTCCTTAAGGAAGTAAGACTGATGCGCGACTCTTTACGCCATTCGGATTTTGTCAGTTCCGTGAATCGTAGTTCCGATAACATGTTACGCATTACCGAAAACGACGGCTTGCTTGGAACAATTCATAAGGTCAGTGCTTATCGCTTTAAAGAATTGCGCGACCCCGCAGAATTGCGCGCAATTCTTGCTGAAATCCCACCCATGGAGAAAATTCGCTACTTCCACTTTCAACGTAATGCCTGCCTGAACTGTGAGGTTTTTTTGGAGAGCGTTGAATCTGGGTTTATTGACGCGGCCCGTTTTGCCATGGCCTTTGGGTGGTCTAATGTAGATTTTGAAATCTGGACGGAGTTAGGGTTAGAGGCAGGGCCTAGGTCGCAGCTGCATTTTAAAAATGCCCTAGAGTCGCAAAAATTGGCTCAGATTGCCGCGGCTCAATTGGATAATGCCGCTAACACGGCTAAGGCCCCAAGCAATGCCGTACTTGCTGAATAGGTTGCCAACAGTGGGCTTGGGCGGGCTGGCAAATACTCGCGTTGGATTTAATAGTCGATTTAAAACGCCAAGCTTTCCACTGCGCTCAGGCATAATATGCTTGTCGTCTAAACTTGCTGTTAATCAATGAATTCACCTGTTCCTAGTCAAGCAAAGCCATCGTGGATTAAGACCGGTTGGATTACCGTGCTGCTCATTGCCATGGCGGCAGCAGTGGGCCAGGCCTTTGGTCGATTTGGTTATGGCGTACTGTTACCCGCGGTGCGCGACGATTTGGGTATTAGCAATACGTTGGCTGGGCTTGTTGGAGCGGCCAATGTGGGCGCCTACCTCCTAGGTACGTTGATGGTTGCTTGGGCTACCAGTCGCTACTTATTGATCAATGTCATGCGCATAGGGCTAGCATTCGCAACGCTCGGATTACTTATAGCCAGTTTGGCTGGCTCACCTTGGGTATTGGCGGGGGGGTTGTTTGTAGCGGGTATCGGTGGTGCGTTTCTTTGGATTCCTGCGCCGGTTATTGCCGCTGATGCATTGCCGGCTAATCGGCGCCCTCTTGCTGTGGGTTTGATGAGTTCCGGCATTGGCGTAGGCGTAATGTTCGTCAGTATTTTGAGCGGTATCTTACGGCCAATACAGGGTGATAGTGCTTGGTCGAGTGTCTACGAAATCCAGTTTTTTATTGGCTTGGCAGTGTTGATAGCTGTACTGCTATTGGTACGGCATCAACAAGAAACCCCGTCTGGTGGTGCGGGTATAGGCGGTTTTACCGCGCTGCAACGCATGCCCGGATGGCTGCCGCACATTATTGCTTACTCCACTTTCGGTTTTATGTATTTGCTTATTTTAGGATTTCTAACCACGAGGTTAGAAGACGACAGTCTCTGGGCATCAGTCGATGCCGCCTATGCGTTTACGTTGGTGGGGTTCACGATGATTTTGGGTGGCCCTATATTTGTCGCCATAGCCCAACGTATAGGCGTTCGATTGACCTTAGCATTGGCTTTTGCGCTGTGGCCGATCTTTGTTGGCGTGATTCTGAGTGGCTATGAAGTGCCTGTGCTGGCAGCGTGTATCGGCATTGGTTTTTTGTTTGGCGCAATACCCACACTGATGACGCTTTATGTGGTGGAAAACACCACCACCCAGGATTACGGCCCCAGTTTTGCAGCAGCCACATTGGCCTTTGGTATCGCGCAAACGATCTCTCCGCCCATTGGAGGCTTTATTGCTGATCTCACCGGGTCTTTTACCTATGTGTTTCTGCTTGCGGCGTGCATGAGTATTCTCGGCCTAGCCGCAGCTTTGAGATTGCCGCGACACGATGCAAAATAGTAATCTAGCGATTGACAGGTAAGAACAATAATAAGAGCAATGGTTTTGACGTCATGCAAGGCGTTAATAATGAAAACAAAACTAACCGTGATCTATATAACCTTTCTCTCACTTGCGTTGCCTTTTGCAATGGCAAGTTAGGCTGAAGAGCCAACCACACCTCATACCTCCGTGGCATGGTAGATTTGGTCTACACTAACGCAGCGCCCTCATTCATCGGTAACGCCGCTAAGGTTTAAAATGCCAATAATGAAGTGCTTCGTGAAGGCAACAACGGCTGGACATATATGCCGGGTAATACCCGAGAAATGCCGCAAACTGGCTGGCCCAGTGCTCACCATGCAATGCCTGTATGTGCTGACCTTGAGTCTTTGAAGTGTATACAAGCATATCTTTCAGAAGAGAAGCCTGAGCTAATGCGGGGTGGGTTTATGTGGATGCTGCATCGTCATGTGGGAAAGGATAATACGACACCGATGGTCATGGAGAAGTCTAAGTCTGCAATGGGCCACTGGATTGAATTCGGTCCTCACTTGATGATTATGCCAAAAGACCCCTAAACGATTGCTGGGCATACCACTGATTTTCTTCTGGCTCTCTACTAATTTCGCCACCAATTCTTCCCACTCAAAAAAGATTTTAGTACTGTTGACGTCAACGCGGGCTATTAGCGTACAGTCGTTCTGCTAGCTAGTGAGTAACTAGAATAATAAAATTCGTAATCGAAGGAGATTTATCATGAAATTGTTACCGAATACATTACTCGTATTTGCGCTTGCTCTTTTGTTCGGTTGTGGTCAGTCCGGTGAAGAAACAGCAAGAGAAACAGCAAAAGTAACTGAAAAGGTAGGCGTGTCGAACAATGATCTTGCTACTCGCGCCGGGGCGCCATTGTTTGACAATATGGGTACCTTTGCTATGCCTATTACAACGGCTGACGCAGATGCGCAAAAGTATTTCAATCAAGGCATGGTCTTGGCCTTTGCTTTTAACCACGCTGAATCTATCCGCAGTTTCAAAGCCGCGCAGACTTTAGATCCTAGTTGCGCAATGTGTTTTTGGGGTGAAGCGTTAGCAACCGGGCCAAACATTAATGTCACTAGTAAAGGCAAAGTGATTATGTCCGCCCAAGCACGCCTGAATGCTTTTGCTGCACTTCAGAAAGCTACGGCACTTAGCGGTGGCGTTAGTCAGCGAGAGCAGAGCTATATTAAGGCGTTGTCTGCCCGTTATAATGGAGACGTGGACAGTCCGCGTGAACCCCTAGATCTTGCTTGGGCTAAGGCTATGGGCGACCTGGCTGCGCAATTCCCAGATGATATGAATGCCGCGTCGATTTATGCCGAGGCGCTTATGAACACAATGCCTTGGAACTACTGGTCAGACGATGGCATAGCTAAGCCTGAAACATCGGCGGTCATTGCCAGTTTAGAAAAAGTAATGGCAGCTGAACCAGATCACCCATTAGCCTTACATTTGTATATTCACGCATTGGAGGCATCCTCTGACCCTAGTCGTGCAGAAGCAGCGGCTGATAGGCTGTCCAACTTGGTGCCCGGTGCGGGACACTTGGTGCACATGCCCTCACACATCTTTTTTCGTATAGGTCGATACAATGATGCGGCGCAGGCGAATTTGCGAGCTGCTGCTGTTGATGAGGCTTACATTGCAGCGTGCAATGCTCAAGGTTTCTATCCGGCTGCATACTACCCTCATAACATCCACTTTCTTTGGTCAGCATCCACCATGCAGGGGCAGAGTGCACTGAGCATCGACAGTGCCCGCCGTGTTGTGGAGAATGTGCGCGTTGAGCAGGTAAAGGCATTTCCCACAATCGAGTTCTTCCGCACGGTACCTTTGCTGTCCTTAGTGCGCTTTGCTAAGTGGGATGACATTCTTGCGGAACCACAACCTCACGAAGAGTTTATGTTTGCACGGTCTGTCTGGCATTACGCCCGTGGCGTAGCTTACGCAGCGAAAGGACAGCCTGAAGAAGCCAAAGCAGAGCTGGCCTTGCTGGAGCCTCTAAAAGACGATGTGTCTGTGCGCTTCTTAGATAGCCGTGATTACCCAGGTTCTGCGTTAGTAGGTATTGCTATTCATTTGCTGCAGGGGGAAATGGCCTATCGTGCGGGAGAGTTTGATCAGGCGGTTAGTCATTTTGAACAAGCAGTGGCCGCTCAAGATCTGCTGCCCTATACGGAGCCACCGTTTTGGTACTACCCAACAAGACAGTCGTTAGGCGCGGCGCTTACGGCTGGCGGCAAACATGCTGAAGCCGAAGCGGTGTTTAGAAAAGATCTTAAGCAATATCCACACAATGGCTGGTCCATGTTTGGTTTGGCTCAGAGCTTAACGGCCCAGGGTAAAATCGAAGAAGCAGCCAAGGCGAAAATGCATTTCGAAACCATTTGGCAGTTCGCAGATGTTGAGTTGACCGCCTCGATTCTGTAAAAGGCGAGTATCATTTCGCAACATCAAGCTGAATCCAAAAACTAAAAAAAAGACCCGCAATTGCGGGTCCTTTTTTATAGCTGCGTATATATAACGGCCTTTATAAGGCGGCCATTAACTAAATAGCCGTTAGTAGGCGCTCAGGCCCCTGCTCTAAAAACCGACGTAGTTAACGAAGTCTTCACTCTCTTCTCTATCAGCTCGCACAGAATTTGCCGCAAAGCTGTCGTCTGGATAACCCATGGCGATGCAGGTCATGATGACTTGATCCTCGGGAATGCTCGCCACTTCGCGGACGATGTCCGAACGCATAATGCCTTGGCCATTGACCACTGAGCCTAAGCCCTTGTCCCAAGCGGCCAGTACGATGCCGTAACACAGCGCACCTAAATCAAAGCGCGCTTCAGCGCCTGAATCCAGTGCTCTGTCGTAGGTTAAGACCAGTGAAACCGGTGCGTCGAACTGTCTGAAGCCGCGCATTACCCAATCTTGGCGCATAACTTTGTCTTCGCGCTCTATGCTCATAGCGGCAAATAGCTTCTTTGCAATGGCCACCTGGCGAAAGCGGTGATCACCCTCGTACTCGCCGTGAGAGGGGATATCTCGCTTAGGTTTGCCTCCCTCACTCATAACTTTCATATTTTTAGATCTAACCTCATCTAGTGCTTCGCCGGTTAATACGTGAACATGCCAAGGTTGTGTGTTCATGGACGAAGGCGCGCGTTTAGCGACGTTTATAATTTCTTGTATAAGCGCTTTGGGGATAGGGTCCTTTTTGTATCCGCGAACACTCTTACGGCTCATCACTAATTGCTCGAATTCCAATGCCTTCTCCTTTCTACTTGTTGTTGGCAAAACTTCGCGGCTGAAGTGCTAGCTAAATATTCAACCGCATTACAAAGCACACTCTTGTGTCAGCATTGCTAACGCACTTTATTAATGGTTGCCATTATAATAGCTGATGCCAAGTATCTAGGGTAGTGGTTGTGCGTGAAGCTCAAGTCTTTTGAGTAAGCTCTGCGTATCGGTGGGTTGTAATCTTCTTTTTGATTTAGACGTTAGTTAACTCGGCCCAAGTTAATTCAACATTGCCAGATTCCGCCGCTACAAATGCAGTCATGCCGGTGATAGTAATACTCAGGGTCAGAGTTCTTTTTATCAGGCCGGCAAGTTCGACAATTTGCTCCCACTGAAATTGATAAACTTGAGCCCCGCAACTCTCAATTTCGTTCTGTGCCTGAGACCACCAGACGTTGGCTTTGGTATTAAAACAGTAGACTTTTACTTGTTTGGCAATAGTACTGGCTTTGCGTACACGCTCTCCACTCGGTTCACCTACCTCAATCCAATTGAGAATTATGCCGTCTAGACTGCGCTGCAATAAATCGGGCTCTTCGGTATTACTTAGCCCTGTGGTGAAATCTAAGCCCTCACCAACATTTAAGCAGTAGGCCATGAGCCGCACCATCATTCGTTCTAGCGTCTCGGATGGGTGTTGAGCAACAGTGAGGTTGAGGCTTTCATATCGACCTTCGTCTATATCCGATAAATCTATATCGAATTTGTAGATTGTTGGTTTAAGGGCCATAGTTTTTTAATCCAAAAAAGTCAGCTATTCCAGAAGGAGCAGTCTACTCACTTGGTTTGGATATAGCTTGGAGTTCCCGCGTTTGTTCAACGTTGCAATGTTTGCACGTTAACAAAGTGCTCATTTTGCGGTGGTTGTAGTGGGCGTTGACTGATAGAGTTTTGCCCGTATAACTAACGCTTATTTATAGGAGCTAACTCATGGGTAAGATCCATTTGATTTTGTTGAGCGGATTACTGTTCAGTGGCTGCGCCGAATATTTGCCAATTTCCGGTGGTCAAATAAAGGGTGTTGTCACGCCCGCGCCAGAGCAGTGGGGTGCAGTAGCGGATGACAAAATCATTCAGTTTGAGACAAATGCAGGGGAGGCTTATTCGGTTAACCTATGGGTTGTGGAGGTGTCTGGAAGTCTGCACGTTTTTGCTGGCGATAAACGTGCGAACTGGGTTGAAGACATTGAGCAAAATCCGAACGTTCGACTGCGCGCTGATACTTCAATCTTCGAATTTGAAGCGGTACGAGTGAGTGATGCGCAAGAATTCGAGTTGTTTGCTCAAGCCTGGGAGGCCAAATACGGCAACAGGCCCAGAAATGAAAATGTTGATGAAACATACCTTTATCGTTTGCGATCATTGGCTGAATTGCCCTAGAGGCAGAGCGGCTGTAAGCAAGAGCGCTTAAGCCTGACTTTTAGATCATATTTTCAGATCTTAGTTTTCCAGCAAAACCGCGCACAGCTGGTTATTTCTGCGTTGGGCTTTGTAGTAACGTTAACTTCCTAAGCCTTTGAAGCTAGGCGGTCTTTTTTCTATAAACGCATTAATAGCCTCGTGGTGCTCGGGGCTTTTGTAGCATTCTGCCAATGCTGTAAGTTCGCGCTTTTGCACTAGCTTGATATCTGACTCAGCCATGTTCTGCGTGACTAACTCTTTCACTCTACCAAGTGTGCGTGAGGGGTTTTCGCCGATGCGTTTAGCCAGTTCAGTGGCTTTTGGTAGAAGCGATTCTTGGCTTTCTGCTAATTCGTCGACCAAGCCTATGCGCTGTGCTTCTACCGCATCTATTGTTTCACCGGTGAGCATCATACGATTGGCTAGGCCGAACCCGGCGCGGGCAACCAGATAGTAGGAGCTTGCCAGTTCCGGCACTACACCCATTTTTACGAAGCGGGCGCTGAACTTGGCTTCTGGTGCCGCCATAATAAAATCGCAGGGCAGGATTTGCGTTAACCCCACGCCGACGGCTGCGCCGTTTACTGCGGCGATAATAGGTTTTGCGTTGCGTACTAAGCCCACCCAGTCTCTGGGCGCCTCGTTACCGGTAGAGGTGTCGGACTTGGCTTGCTCTTGGAATAAGTCTTTGATGTCTGCCCCAGCACAAAAGCCTCGGCCAGCACCTGTAATGATAAATACGTCCACTTCTTCGCTGGCGTTGCCTGCTTCTATGGCATGCTGCATTTCAGCGCCCATCTTATAGGTCCAGGCGTTAAGGCGTTCAGGGCGGTTCATCGTAATGGTCATCACGCCGTCAACCAGTGTGGTGAGAATTGTTTCGTAGTTAGTTATTTTCATTAGCTTTCCCCATTTGTTTTTTTCCTTAGCGGATTCAAGAAACCTAGGGTAAGGACTGAACGATCGCTGGACTAAGATGTATCACTTTGTGAACGGCTCTACAACTTCTAGGTCCGGCTTATGCCCAAGCTATTACGGGTGTTCAATATTCAGCAGTTCTGTCAGTCTGAGCGCTGCTAATAGTGCAGTAGCGCACTTATTTTTTGAATGGGGTTTCACCATGTCCGCGATGAATCAACAAAGGTACGTTTCTATAGCGACCAAAAAACGTGATGGCAGCTGGGTTTGGACTGCGGTCTGGTTTGCCGCGTGCGGAGCCGAGGGCGCATTTTACGTGTTTTCCGCCGGTGCTGCCGGTAAAGTCAAACGCATACGCAATTACCAAGACATTCAAATAGCGCCCTGTACTGCTTCCGGCAAAATTTTGGGTCAGAGTGTCTTAGGCAAAGCTTGGCTTGAAGACGGTAGTGAACAATGCCGTGATGCCTATGCGGCATTGAGACTCAAGTATGGTTGGCAAATGGCGGTACTCGACTTGTTCAGTAAGCTCAGCGGCAACTTTAGTAAAAGGCAATTGCTTGGGTTCTCGTTAACCGATGATCTGTCCTGAGTCTGCCCAAGATTCAACCTCTGCCAATTGTGAGTGCAAATAACCAACGCCTCGCAAATAGACAGCGCATACAGACAGTGCTTATAGATGGGCTACGCATTTAATTTCTATTTTTAATGCGGGGTCCACTAACGCAGAAACCCCAATCAGCGTTTGGCAAACTTCTGGCGGTTGTCCGTATGCAGATTCTCGGGCGGCGAATACGCTGCCGACGTTTTTCATGACTTCTTGCACATCTGTAACAAAATAGGTTTCGTCAACGATATTGCTCATGTCCGCGCCAAATTCGGCCAGTACGCTCTTGATGTTGCTGTAGGCCAGCACGGTTTGCTCAGTGATGTCTGCGGGTGCTTTGCCGCTATCGTCCATGCCAACCTGACCGGATAGGTAGAGTACGTTGCCTACCTGGATCGCTTGGGCCATTAGGGCCGCGTAGGGACCGCTGCGGAAACTCTTTTTATTTATCGTCATTCTAGATCCTCATTAAATTTTTCTTTTGCTGTTGTCCATTATTGCAAATCAGCGGCTTTTATAGGGTTGAAAATGTGTACTTCTAGCTCGCGGAGCTAAGCATGCAGAACTAACTGTGCAGAGCGGTATTTTACTGCTCTTACCAAGGCAGATATCGGTCAAGATGTGCAGGATAAGAAACTTTCAAAAAATTGACTAAACAACCTAAAGTTTGTACAGGCACTTCCGATTAGTATTGTAAGCGGCAATTAATTGCCGGCTTTGGTAGCGACAGCAGGCTAAAGCCGAGCCGCTGGTGGTATTTCGAAATTGTTTGGAGGGGTCCAAAGATTATTTTGAAGTGCTTCCCAGTGGCGCTTGTTTCCAAAGCTGATTCCCACTCAAACGCCTTAATCTAAAGGCGTTGGAGGGGAGTCGCAGGCACGTTGCTTAATGGCGTCTTTTCTTTTCCCCTTTTTGCCTTTCTTTGGTCTGCGGCCTCTTTTTTAGGCTTCTCTTTTCCACATGAAATGCATGGGATTTACCTTGGCCGCAATTGTTAGGCCGGGCGTTCGCCTTTGACAATGACTCTGTGCATGTGGCGTCTATAGCCCTGATAATCGTTCAGAGCATTGTGAAAAACGCAGCGGTTATCCCACATTGCTAACGTGCCCTGGGTCCAGTGGAACCGGGTAACGTACTGCTCTTGGGTAAAGTGTTGAGTGAGAAACTTGAAAATGGCTAGGCTTTCTTGCCTAGTCCAACCCTTAATGTTGACCGTATGAGGAATGCTGCAATAAATGCTTTTGTTGCCGGTTTCGGCGTGGGTGCGAATTAACGGGTGTTCTACTTCAGATTCCGCAAAATCAGCATTCCCACCATATGCGGCGCCTAAGTTTTTCTCAGCTTCTGAGCCTTTGTAGTCGCCTTTGGCGCCGTGTACTAGCTTGGGAGAATAAACCCCAGTTTGCTGTTCTAACATTTCACGTAGGGCATGGCTTAGATTGGCATAGGCTGCGGTTGCGTCCGCAAACAGCGTGTCGCCGCCAACTTCTGGTACCTCTACCGCATAAAGCAGTGTGGCCTTGGGTGGAGTCAATTGGTAGGAAGTGTCCGTATGCCAGTCACCGCCAAAATTCATTTGGGCATCGGCTTCCTTAATGATAGGAATGACATGGGGGCTCGCTTCCACCGCCTGCATAAACGGGTATTTGTCGAGTTCGCCAAAGTTCGCAGCAAAGTTTGCCTGGGCTTCTGGTGATAGATTTTGCTCGCGGAAGAATAAAATGTGGTGTTCTAGCCAGGCGCTGTGTATTTCATCGATGGCCTGTGCGGAAAGTTGTTGGGATAAATCGATTCCTGTTACTTCAGCGCCAACGGCACCTATGCTGGCGTCTACCTTGATCTGCGTATATGTCATAAAAATCTCCTCTCGCCCCTGTTTTAAAAGCCATAAGAGTTATAACAGATCTCACTTCCACTCCAAACCAAAGATGGGGCGGTGTAGGCGCGGAATATTTGCGCTAGAGTAAAGCGGGGTTAAAAGTGTATTGAGGAGAGCGGCTATGGCGACAAAGCATGTCACAGTTTTTGATGGAGACGATGCGTCACCTGAAGTAATGGTGCCAACAGTAGATATTCTAAGATCTATGGAATTAGATATTGAGTTCAGTTATCCGCTGATTGGGGCGGCAGCAAAGACGGCCAGTGGCGCGCTTTTTCCAAGTGCTGCTAAGGCGGCAATTGATAGTGCGGACGCGACCTTTTTTGGCTCTACGAGTGGCGACAGTACTGCCGCGTTGTTTTATTTGCGTTGGGGGAAGCAGACCTTTGCCAATGTTCGTCCATGTAAGTGGCTGCCAGGATTTAACTCGCCTTTAGCCAGTCCTGAGGGTATCGATTTTGCCATTGTTCGAGAAAATCTTGAGGATCTGTATTTAGGTCTTGAGGGGGATATTGAAGACTTGGCCGGGCTGAACTTATTCTCTCCTCATGCTCGTGCCAATATTTCTGATTTGGGGCCGGGTAAATATGCGTTAAAAGCGATTACCGAAGCGGGTTCCGAACGGGTGATTCGTCATGCTTTTGAGCTGGCTCGGCAGCGCAATGGCAAGCGTAAAGTCACTGTTACCTGCAAATACAATATGCTCAGCGTATCCGACGGTTTGTTTCTCGAAATTGGGCAGAGTATTGCGAAAGAATATCCAGATATTGAATTTGAGCATTTTATTGTCGACGATTTTCTGTGCCGAATGATCTCTAACCCTCATGCGTTAGACGTTGTGGTTATGCCCAATTTGTATGGGGACATTATGTCTGACGGAGCGGCAGGCTTGATTGGGGGGCTTGGGTTGGCACCTTCCGGATGTTACGGGGCGGACTATGCATACTTTGAGTCTGCCCATGGTACAGCGCCGGATATTGCCGGGTTAAATATTATTAACCCAACGGCTACCTTGTTGTCAGCAGTGATGCTGCTGCAATATTTGGGCTTTGCCGAAGCTGCCTCTAATCTCGAACGTGCGGTCAAAGAGGTTTATGTGGGCGGATTGGCGCTAACCAAGGATCAAGGGGGTAGCTCAAGTACTTCGGAGTTTTGTACGGCGGTAAGTACTCTGCTTCGGAGCTAATGCCGGTTAGTGTCTTGCTGGTGGTGATTAGGTTGCCGAGTGCAACCAAGATTGTGCTAGCAAACTAGCTAGCTGGCAGGTGCTATTCCAACTCTCTGGGCGCTTCGTCTGCAATGCCCACGTGAAGCATGGGTGATGCATCTATATTCTCCGCGTTCATCATGCCAGCTACTCTCTGGAGCGATGCGACAATCATAGATTTTTCCCATTCTTCCAATTTTTCAAAGGCAGTGCTGAAAACATCCTGCAGAGGTTTCGGCGCAGTGGCAATTTTTGCCTCGCCCTCTTCGGTCAAGGTTGCGTGCACAACACGCTTATCTGAATGGCTTCTGTGACGAGCCACCAAACCGCGGCTTTCAAGTCGGTCCAAAATATTAGTCACCGTGGCTTGGCTGAGGCTGACCTTGGTGGACAACTTGGAAATTGCGACAGCGCCTAATTCTTGGATGGCTTGTAAGAGCAATAATTGTGGTGCAGTGAGTCCCGCGGTCTTGCTCAACTGGCGAGAATATAGATCAGTAGCTCGAATGATTTGCCTGATCGTAATGAGGACTTCTATTTCTTGGCTCAGAAGAATTGCTCCTAAATATTGCCCCAAACGGGCTAATGGCTATGCGATAAATCTCTTCAACGCCTCTAATGTCGTGGACCCAAGTCTGTATAGCGTGAGTTCCGCGATTAGATCATGGTAAGTCTCTTAGGTAAAAGACTAGTTTTTAAATTACGATGATTAGTGGTTTTTTTCTTAGAGTCGGTGGTGTTTCAGCACCTTTTACAAGCTTCTTAGGCATGGATTGTTAAGTACTATAAATACTTTTTGTTGCAAATATTTTGGCTCAATTTAAGTTAATTCGAAAATACGGCCGGTTTTACTATATAGTATGCCGGCTTGATGGGCGGGTTAGCTTTATTTCCTTAGCCTACTAAAGGTATGCATAGTAAGAATTTGCTCTGCATATAATAAGATTTTTGATGTTTAAGCAAAGAGGTGAGATTTGAAATTTCAACGTAGCAAGATTAATCAGGCTGTGGTTTCTGCCATAGTATCGATGACAGCAGGTTATGCTGGCGCCGACCAAGGTGTTATTGAAGAAGTAGTGGTAACAGCCACTAAAAGATCAGCAAGCATGCAAGATGTGCCAATTGCAGTTCAGGCGATGACTGAAAACACGCTGGAAGAGCAAAACATCACTAGCTTTGAAGACTATGTGAAGTATTTGCCTAGCGTAAATGCCGGTGGCCGTGGCCCAGGTCAAAATGAAATTTATATCCGTGGAGCCGCGGTTGATGCAATTAATATCTCAGTTGCTGAATCTCAAGGTTCTGCCCCAAACGTGGCACTTTACCTAGACGAGCAGCCAGTAACCGCAGGTGGCCGTAACCTAGATGTCTATATTACGGACATGGAGCGTATTGAAGTACTTCCTGGACCACAGGGCACTCTTTACGGTGCTAGTTCACAGGCGGGTACAGTTCGTCTGATCACCAACAAGCCTGTAATAGACGAGTTCGGCGCAAGCTTGGCTGCCGGCTTCTCAAGCACATCACACGGTGAGCCCAGCGACAAAGTTGAAGCCATGATCAACATTCCTGTTATTGAAGGTAAGCTAGCGGTTCGTGCCGCGGTTTACAGCGATAACAAAGGTGGTTACATCGATAATGTCGAGGGTACATTCACCGCAAACCCATCCGTGAACCCAGCTTACCCTGGTAACTCTGTAGACTTCGACGAAGGTCACGTGTTTGCTAACGGTACGGTAGTTGGTGCTGGCGGCGTAACTATTCCAGTTAATTACACTACAGCGACAAGCGCAGGTTTAGTTGAAGATGATTTCAATGATGCGTCTTATCAGGGTGTGCGTTTAGGCGCAAAGTACCTGATCAATGATAATTGGTCAGCTTTGGTTCAATTTACTCAGCAGTCGCTGAAGACTCAGGGTGTTTTCGACTATGACGAATCTTTGGGCGACCTGAACGTTGCACGTTTCACTGAAGATTCATTGGAAGACGAGTTCAATCAGTACGCTTGGACCTTGGAAGGTCGTGTTGGCGCTCTGGATTTAGTCTACACAGGTGCTTTCCTTGACCGCGAAGTGTCTCAGCGTTTGGACTACACTGGCTACTCTAATATCGGGCGATTTGTTCCTGGTTACCAGTGTGAGTATCTTGTTGGCAGCGGCTACACAGGTGATATCCCAGGTGGCACAGCTTATACCTATGACCCAACGCTCAGCGGCAACACTGGGGTAATTGAGTGTGGTAATCCAGCCAATAACTTCAATGCTGAAAACGAAAACACTCGTATGACTCATGAAGCACGACTTTCTACCGATCCAGATCGTGCGTTGCGCTTTACCGGCGGTGTTTTCTACGAAGATGCTGAAATTCTCCACGTTGGTAATTTCAACTACCTCGGTGCAACAGAAGCTGGTTTTGCGCCTATTGATATTTCTCGCAATAGTAACTTCGATAATGCCGATGCTAATGCACGTGGCCTTGTTGATGCGTCCACGCAATTCCGTAACGATAACCACCGTAATGAAGAGCAAACGGCGATATTTGGTGAGCTTTCCTATGACCTCACTGAAACCGTGACGGTTGCAGGTTCTGCGCGGTACTACGATCTTGAGTACGGTTTCACCGGTTATGGTGCATTCCGCTATGGTAACCGCCCATTGTTCGTAGATGATGCAGATCCTAGCAATGACGTTAGACCTAATGTCACTGGTGGTCGAGACTACGCTGTTAACCTAAATCAGCTTCAGCCTCTGACTACTACCGACACCATTACTAAGTTTACTGTTACGTGGACACCGACCGACGACATGTTGTTCTATGTGACGACTTCTGAAGGCTACCGCCCTCCCGGATTTAACCGTGGCGCCGCAGCGAGTTCTGTTTATGACCCCGCCGCGTCAAATGAAACTAATAATGGCATCGCTTGTGGCACCAACATTGCTATCGACTCTAAGCTAGCCGCTGGTGAGAATGGGTTCCCAGGCTATTGTCTGCCCTATGTTTTCGAGTCGGATACTCTGGAAAACCTCGAACTTGGCTGGAAGTTAAATCTTTTAGATGGTCGCATGCGTGTTAATGGCTCGCTGTATCAGATTGACTGGAATGACATTCAGGTATCCCAGTTTGATTCCCAGAACATCTCTATCTTCACTATTGTAGATAACGGCGGCGACGCTGAGATCACGGGGCTTGAGCTAGACGCGGTTTGGGCGGTTAGCGATAACCTGACTCTGTTCGGCGCAATGTCATACAACGACACTGAATTGGTTCGCGTTGACCCTGGTTTCTCGTTTGTTGTTCAGGACGTAGGTCGTCCTCTACCATTAACACCTGAGTTTCAAGGTAATCTTCGTGCACGATATTACTGGAACATGTCTGGTGGCAAGGAAGGCTTCTTTCAGCTAGGTGGTAAGTATTCTGGTAAAGCGCTCAACTCAATTGTTGATACGACAACAGAGCCAAACACCTCTCAGGACAGTTATGTCATTATGGATGCTTCAGTTGGTTTAACCACTGACACAGGTTGGGGCGTTGAATTGTATGTCAGCAACTTAACTGATGAGCGTGCGCAGCTGCACATCAACCGTCAGGACTTCTTGGAAAGAACGACCACTAATCGTCCTCGTACGATTGGCGCTCGCTTCAAGTACGATTTTAATGAATAGTTAATATTCGTTAAGACGAAGTGAAGAGAAAGGCGAGCTTAGGCTCGCCTTTCTTGTTTTGGGGGTAAGGCACTATAATTTGGTCGTTGAAGATCCAATGACACATCAGGAAACGGAAAAATATATGTCTGGCAGCGACCAAGCTAATAAAAGTGAAGATTTATCGAAGCGCTCTATGGAGGCAGCAACGCAATTGTTGTCGCAAGGTAAGGCGCAGATCCAAGCGGGGCAATTCGCCGATGCCCAAGGTCTACTGGAACGCTTGCTGACCGATTACCCCAACCACTCAGAGGCACTGTATTTTATCTCCGTGGCCCAGAGGTTGAGCGAAAACTATGAGGGTGCTCTAGGTTCTCTGCAAAAATTAATTGCCATTGAGCCCACCTATGGCCGGGCCTATCAAGAGCGAGGCCATGTTTTTATGGCCAGCAACGAATCCGACGAGGCCAAAGGGGCCTTTCAGCAAGCGGTGAGACTAAACAGCAGTTTAATCGCCAGCTGGCAGATGTTGATGACGCTGACAGACGCCGGGATAGAGCAAAAAGCCTACGACTATTTTAAAGATCAGTATCAGCGCCTTGCGGCACTTCCCCCCGAACTTTTGGGGGTTAGAAACATGATGGAGGAAAACAAACTATCAAAGGCGGAGCAGCTGTGTAGGAGCTTTCTCCAAAAACATCCAAAAAATATTGAAGGCATGCGCCTGCTGGCCGACTTGGGTGTCAAAACTAATGTGTTGGATGACGCAGAGTTTATTTTAGAAAGCGCTTTGGTCTATGAGCCGGATAATAAGTTAGTGCGTTTCGACTATATGAATGTGTTGTACAAGCGGCAGAAATTTGGGCTGTGTATGGAGCAAGCGCAGGTTCTTTTAGATGCAGAGCCTGACAATAGTCAATATCGCTTCGCCTATGCAAACCAGTGTGTTGCAGTGGGTCGGTTCGATGAAGCATTGGCCTTTTATGATGAGTTTGTCGCCAAAGATCCCAATGCTGCGCCCGCCCATTTGTTGCGCGGCCATACGCTGAAAACCGTAGGTCGAATCGACGAATCCGTTGCTGCCTATCGCGCTGTTTACAAAGCCAAAGCAGATTTTGGAGATGCATTTTGGAGTTTGGCCAACCTCAAGACCTACCAGTTTGAGGACGCGGAAATAGACCATATGCGCGCGCACCAGCAGTCGGATGCAACGTCCTTAGATGACAGGATTCATCTTAGTTTTGCACTAGGTAAAGCTATGGAAGACGCCAAAGACTACACCGCTTCAGCGGACTACTATTTGCTTGGTAATGAGTTAAAGAATAAAGAGACACATTACGATAAAGAACGCATGACCTATAAGTTGGCGCTGCAGCAGAAATTTTGTACAGCCGAGCTTTTTCAAAATTTTGCTGATGCCGGCTGCGCTGCCCCAGACCCCATATTTATCGTTGGCCTGCCTAGAGCCGGTTCTACGCTGCTTGAGCAGATATTAGCCTCGCACTCCATGGTGGATGGCACCTTGGAACTTAATAATATCCCTGCCATAGCCCACCGGTTGAATGGCCGTCGTACTGTGCATGAGGAGCCAAGGTACCCTGAAGTATTGAGCCAATTGACGCCGGAGATCGCCCAGCGGCTGGGTCAAAAATACATTGATGAAACTCAAATTCACCGCGAAAGTGGCAAACTCTTTATCGACAAAATGCCAAATAACTTTCGAGATATAGGGCTGATTCGGATGATTTTGCCTAATGCCAAGATCATTGATGCACGCCGTCACCCCATGTCTTGCTGCTTTAGTGGTTTTAAACAGTTGTTTTTTGAGGGGCAGGATTTTACCTATGGCCTTGAAGAGATCGGCACTTATTACCGTAATTATGTTGAGTTAATGGATCATTGGGACAAGGTTCTGCCCAACTTTGTTCTACGCGTTCAGCACGAAGATGTGGTGGATGATCTAGAAACCCAAGTGCGGCGTATGCTCGACTTCTGTGGGCTACCGTTTGAGCAAAGTTGTGTTGATTTCCACCAGAACAAACGCAGTGTGCGCACGCCGAGTTCGGAGCAGGTGCGCCAGCCCATTTTCCGCACAGCACTAGATGCTTGGCAAAACTATGAGCCGTGGCTACAACCCTTAAAGACATCCTTGGGCTCTGATCTTTGTCGTGAATATGGTATCGAGTGATTAGCCGTTAAAAGTGGTGGTTGGCTGCGCGCGCATTGCCACTATTTGGAGTGAATTTTATGAAGTATTCCGTGTTACTCCCATTTTTTGTAACGTACATTCTCAGTTCTTTTGGGCCGGCATACGCTGGCTCCGACCTAGATGGGGATGAAGACAACTATGTTGTCATGCTCTCGCTAGACGGCTTTCGTCACGACTATCTGGCTAAATACGATGCGCCAAACTTGAAAAAAATTGTCGCCAGCGGGATTACCTCTAAGGGGCTGATTCCAGGTTTTCCCAGCAGCACTTTTCCAAATCACTACAGCATCGTCACAGGCTTATATCCGGGTAATCATGGGTTGATAGGCAATAACTTTTACCACCGGCAGCGTGGGCAAAAGTATGCGATGAAAAATGCTAAAGCGGTTACAGATGGCAGTTGGTATGGCGGATTACCACTTTGGCAGGCTTTGCAACAGGCGGGTTTGCCTACGGCCAGTTTCTTTTGGGTAGGCAGTGAGGCGAATATTCAGGGCGCTTATCCCACCTTTTACGAGCGCTATAACGGCCGGGTACCCAATGCGCAAAGGGTTGAGCAAACATTGGCGTGGTTGCGCCTCCCCAAAGACCAACGACCGCGTTTCGTGACACTTTATTTTTCCACGGTAGACAGTGCAGGGCATAACTACGGTCCTGATTCCTCACAGGTGCGTAGCGCGGTAAAAGCAGTGGACAAGCAGGTAGGCGCCTTGATGGACGGTCTGGCAAAACTAGACCTGCCAGTGAATCTGTTTATTACCTCAGATCATGGCATGGACGCTGTGTTACAAAAAAAGGTGGTTTTTCTCGATGACCATATTAATTTGCAGCAGTGGCGTGGTAAATCCAAGCTTATTCCAGGCGGCGCGCTGACTTATTTTTATAGTACTGATGCGGGTTTGGTAAGTCGTACTTATGCACAGCTGCGTGGTGTGGCAAATGTTAAAGTGTATAAATCTCCGGCATTTCCTAAGTCCTTCCATTTCTCCCCTAGCGACCCGCGCACGCCAGATCTAGTTTTGGTCGCTGAGCCAGGTGGCTATATTGGGTTGCGTCGGGCTAAAGATCAAAACCGAGTGGTTAAAGGCGCCCATGGGTATCGGGCGGAAAACAACAAAAGTATGCACGGCGTACTCATGGCCACAGGGCCTAGTTTAAAATCCGGTTTGGTCGCGCCCGCTGTTGAAAACGTCCACATCTACCCGTTAGTTATGCACATTCTCGGGGTGCCGGTGACGACAAAAATCGATGGCGAACTCTCTGTGTTGGCACCTTATCTCAATGCTTCCGAATCAAATTAAGCGCCTGATTAAGTGTCAGAGTCGGCGCTGTATTAGGCGGTGAAGCGCATTGAAAGATCCAACGGCACCACGCTTTTGGTGAGGTCGCCACTGGATATGAAATCTACCCCTGTCGCCGCAATTTTATTGATGCTGTCAGCTTCAATGCCGCCGGATGCTTCGAGCAAAATTTTGCCCTTACTGCGTCGCACCGCTTCTTCTGTATCGGCATTAGAAAAGTTATCTATTAGCGCTATGTCGGCCCCTGCTTGGGTGGCTTGATCAAGTTCGTCCAGCGTTTCAACTTCTACTTCTATGGTTTTCCCCGGATGAGATGCTTGGGCTAAACGAATGGCCTGCGCAATGCCGCCTGCTGCCGCGACATGGTTCTCTTTAAGTAAAAAAGCATCGAATAAACCAATTCTGTGGTTACTGCCGCCGCCACAACGCACTGCGTGTTTTTGCGCTAGGCGTAAACCGGGTACGGTTTTTCGCGTGTCTAAAAGCTGGGCCTTATGGCCGTCGATCAAGGCGACGTAATCTGCGGTGCGGGTGGCAGTGCCTGAAAGGAGCTGCACAAAGTTCAGCATGGTGCGCTCAACAGTGAGTAAGCTACGCGCGCTGCCAGTGAGGGTGAACAGTGTTTGGTTGGCGACAATGACGCCAGCGTCTTCTACATGCCATTGAATAGCAATGTTTGCGTCCACTTGTTGAATGGTCTCATCCACCCAAGCCTTACCGCAAAATACGCCGTCTCCCCTAGTGATCACGGTGGCGTTGGCCTGTTGGTCTTGGGGAATTAGGCTGGCTGAAATATCGCCGCTGCCAACATCCTCGGCGAGGGCTGCAGCAACATTTCTTTTAACTTCTAAGGCCAGACATTTAGGGTCTAATTGATTGTGCATATGAAATTTCACCTCATTATCTGGGTTTGGCTGAATGATACAGGTCAGCGCGTTATTTTAGCCGGTTAATTGCTCGAGCTATGTTGCTCGCGGTCTGAACAAACAATTTCATTACAAACGTCGCAGCGCAGTATAAACTTTAGTCGTGACAGGAAAAACAAAATGATGGCAGATACCCACCATCGCTTACCAACCGCCCTTTGGACACCCAGTCCAAACTGTGCGCCACGTTTAGAAAATTGTGCCCCAGAGCTAATTGTTTTGCATTGTGTTTCGCTGCCGGAAGGTGAATACGCCACCGGTGCTCCAGAGCGGCTTTTCCTCAATCAATTGGACATTAACGAGCACCCAAGCTTTCACGACTTAGACGGTATGCGGGTGTCCCCTCATTTGTTTATTGACCGCCTTGGTAATGTTCAGCAATTCGTTGGATTTAATCACCAAGCTTGGCATGCGGGCATTTCCAGTTGGCAGCGTAGAAATAGCTGTAACGGCTACAGTATCGGCATTGAACTCGAGGGTACAGCCGCTTCCGACTTTACGCAGGCGCAGTATCAATCGCTAACAACCGCCTGTCGTTGGCTTCTTGCTTGTTATCCAAGTATCGGCTTTGATGCAATTGTTGGTCATATGGAAGTTGCGCCAACGCGGAAAAATGACCCCGGTAGCGGGTTCGATTGGGTCACACTTTATCAAGCGCTACATGCTCACACTGCAAAATTGTATTAAGTTTCGAAGAAGGAATAATTAGTAAATGGATGCTCAGGATCGATTGGAACAACAAGCAAAGCTAGATGTTGAAGAAATTCAGGAATGGGTTGATGCGCTTGAGGGTGTGTTAAAGCGCGATGGCGTCGCCGGCGCAACCCAATTGCTGAGAACGCTCTCAGCTGAGCTAACAAAAACCGGTGCCAGTCTGCCCTATACAGTTTCTACCCCCTATCGAAATACCATTCCTACTTCTCAAGAAGCCTTCATGCCAGGCGACCTGTTTATGGAGCGGCGTATTCGCAGTTTAATCCGTTGGAATGCGTTGGCTATGGTTGTACGTGCAAATCGTCGACCCGGAGATTTGGGTGGGCATATTTCAAGTTTTGCGTCCTCTGCCACGTTATATGACGTTGGTTTTAACTACTTTTTTAAAGCGCCTAACGCCGATCCATCAGTTTCTCATTCAACGGCAGGAGATCTCATTTATTTTCAGGGCCATGCCGCTCCTGGAATTTATGCGCGCTCCTTTTTAGAAGGGCGGCTGTCTGAAGAGCAAATGGATAACTATCGTCGGGAGGTAGATGGCAAAGGTTTATCTTCTTACCCCCATCCATGGCTGATGCCCGACTATTGGCAGTTTCCAACGGTTTCTATGGGGCTTGGGCCGTTACAGGCCATTTACCAAGCGCACGTAATGAAATATTTGGACAGTCGCGGTTTGGTTGAAATGGGCGACCGTAAAGTCTGGGCCTTTTTGGGCGACGGCGAATGCGACGAGCCAGAATCTCTTGGTGCGTTATCTTTGGCTGGTAGAGAAAAACTCGATAATTTGATCTTTGTAGTGAACTGTAACCTGCAGCGCTTAGACGGCCCTGTTCGCGGTAATGGCAAAATTATTCAGGAGTTAGAAGGCTATTTTAGAGGCGCTGATTGGAATGTGCTTAAGGTAGTTTGGGGTCGGCTTTGGGATCCAATATTAGAAAAAGACAAGCATGGCTTGCTGCAAGAGCAGTTGGATAAAACTGTTGACGGTGAATATCAGAACTTCAAGGCTAAAGGGGGTGGCTATGTTCGAGATAAGCTCTTTGCTCAGCATCCTGATTTGTTGAAGATGGTAGAGCACCTAACAGATGATGATATCTACCGACTTAATCGCGGCGGCCATGATCCGTTTAAAGTTTACGCGGCTTACCATACAGCTACACAACACAAAGGTCAGCCTACGGTGATCTTAGCCAAGACTGTAAAAGGTTACGGCATGGGCGATGCTGGGGAATCTGAAAATACCACGCACCAAGTAAAGAAACTAAACTTGGAGGAGTTAAAGCATTTCCGCGATCGCTTCGACGTACCGCTAGATGATGCGCAGTTGGAAGATGTGCCGTACTTTCGGCCCTCCCCTGAAAGTTCTGAAATTGCTTACATGAACAAGCAGCGCCAAGCATTGGGTGGCGCCATTCCTCAGCGCGTGCTCGACGAAACCGTGTTAACTGTGCCTGGGCTAGAAATTTTTGATGCACAGCTAAAAGGCAGCGGTAAACGCAGTATTAGTACAACCATGGCTTTTGTACGCATCCTTGGATCCCTTATCCGCGACAAATCTTTAGGTAAGCGCGTGGTGCCCATTGTACCCGATGAAGCTAGAACCTTTGGTATGGAGGGTATGTTTCGGCAGCTTGGAATTTACTCTTCCGTAGGCCAGCTTTATGAACCCGAAGATTCCGATGCGCTGGCGGCTTACAAGGAGTCAAAAAGCGGTCAGGTTATAGAAGCTGGAATTAACGAAGCCGGCGCATTCGCGGCGTGGATGGCAGCAGCAACTTCGTATAGCACCCATCAATTCACCTTGCTGCCTTTTTATGTTTATTACTCAATGTTTGGCTTTCAGCGCATTGGCGATTTGGCTTGGGCGGCAGGAGATTCTCAGGCCAAGGGGTTTTTGTTGGGCGGTACAGCGGGTAGAACTACGCTGAATGGTGAAGGTCTTCAGCACCAAGACGGACATTCGCATTTGCTCGCAGCTACTGTGCCTAATTGTATAAGTTACGACCCTGCCTTCGGTTATGAGTTAGCGGTAATTGTGCATCGCGGTTTGCAGCATATGTATGAAGAAAATGCTTCGGTTTATTACTACATTACTTTAATGAACGAGGCCTATCAGCAGCCGGCTATGCCCGATGGTGTAGAGGAAGGCATTGTTAAGGGCATGTATTTATTTTCAGAGCAAGGTGATGCTAAGGCGCCAGCGGTGCGGTTGTTCGGCAGCGGTACAATATTGTTGGAAGCCATAGCGGCTGCCGCAATGTTGGTTGAGGATTATGGCATGCGGGTACAGGTTTGGAGTTTGACCAGTGCCACGGAGTTGGCTCGTGATATTCAAGATGTTGACCGGTGGAATTTATTGCACCCAACATCTGAGCCAAAACACTCTTATGTTGCCCAGTGTATGAACGACAATGCGGGTAAGAAATGGCAAGGCACACCGGTGATCGCGGTCTCAGATTACATGAAGGCCCTGCCGGAACAACTACGCAGTGCCATAGATGCACCTTTTCATGTGCTGGGTACCGACGGATTTGGTCGTAGTGACACTCGAGAAAAACTGCGGCATTTCTTTGAAGTGGATCGCCGCTTTATTGTTTTGGCTGCGCTAGGTCAGCTGCTACGTGCAGGTAAGGTCGAAGCAAAGTTAGTAGCAAAAGCGCAGATTGATTTAGGTCTAGATGCCGAGAAAACCAATCCTCGTTTGGTTTAGTAAAGTAGATAGCCAGCAGAATAGAAAAATAAATAAGCGAAGGTAGTTAGATTACCGGTTGTTTAAGTGAGGATGATTTGGACGTACTTGTGCCCAACCTGGGCGATATTGATGAAGTAGAGGTGACCGAACTGTGTGTCTCGGTGGGCGACCTAGTGGGCGAAAACGATCCCATTATTGTCATTGAATCCGACAAAGCGTCCATGGAAGTGCCAGCAGGTGTTGCCGGTGTTCTGCAAAGCTTTGCCGTTAACCTAGGCGATATGCTTAGTGAAGGGTCGCTCATCGCAAATATTTCTGTCGATGCTGAAGAACCTGCTGCGGAGAGTGTCGCTAGAGATCGCAGTGCTGTTGAATCACAGGCTGAAGCGTTGGCGCCAGATGCAGGCGCGCCCAAAGCCGTCGGTGACGCCGCAGTTCCTCAATCGCCGCTTCAAAACGAAAGCCAGAACGAAAGCCAAAACCAAAATCTAAAAAAGAACCTCGACGTGTTGGTGCCTGACCTTGGTGATATTGATGAAGTGGAAGTCATCGAAGTTGGTATAGCAGTCGGCGACAGCGTGAGTGCTGGCGACTTATTGTTAGTTTTAGAGTCAGACAAAGCCTCAATGGAAATTCCTGCGGAAGTCGGCGGTGAAATTGTAAAACTTGCTGTAGCCGTAGGGGACCAAGTGTCCGCCGGCAGCCTAATTGCTGTCATTTCAACAGCGGATGCTGGCAGTGTTTCTTTCGCCAGTGAAAATGCGCAGGGCTTGAAATCCGGAGAGACAGATAAAAGGGAACATACAGAAGAACCTAAAGAGAACGTGCGGCAAGAGAGCGTTTCCGGCAGCAAAGACAACTCAATAGCGGCTCCGGCCCAAACCGCAGCAGCAGTAAGTTCTGCTCTGGCGGACAAGAATATATATGCCGGCCCAGCCGTGCGCAGATTAGCTCGTGAGTTGGGCGTTGATTTAGCACCCATAAAAGGTACGGGCAACCGCGGACGACTGACTAAAGATGACGTTAAGGTTTATGTCAAAACTCAGTTAAAACAGGAAGCTGCTGGCAACAGTGTTGGTGCCGCTGGCGGTATTCCAGCCGTGCCGGATATAGATTTTTCTCGCTTTGGCGAGATAGAGGCAGTAGCGCTTTCCCGTATTCAAAAACAGGTTGCGGTAAATATGCATCGCAGTTGGCTCAACGTGCCTCATGTTACGCAGCATGGGAAGGCGGATATTACTGAGTTAGAGATCTTCCGTAAGGGTTTAAAGCCTGAAGCGGTTGCACGCAACCTTAGCCTGACACCCTTAGCTTTTTTGGTGAAAGCATGTTGTCACGCATTAGAGGCTTACCCTAAATTTAACAGTTCGCTGCACAGTGATGGCGGCCAAATCATTCTCAAGAAGTACATGCATATTGGTATTGCTGTAGATACGCCAGGTGGACTAGTTGTGCCAGTGATTCGGGACGCAAACAAAATGGGTATTTGGCAGTTGTGTGAAGCTATTGGCAGTTTTGCGGAAAAAGCGCGCAACAAAAAGTTAGCCATGGATGATTTAAGTGGTGGCACTTTTACAATTTCAAGCCTTGGCGCTATTGGTGGCACCGGTTTTACGCCCATCGTAAATACGCCAGAAGTGGCTATTTTGGGCGTGGCAAATTCCGCGATGGAGCCTGTCTGGGACGGCGCAGAATTCAGCCCCAAACTGATGTTGCCCTTATCCTTATCCTACGACCACCGAGTGATCAATGGAGTGGATGGTGGGCGGTTTATGCTTTTGCTCAGTCAAATATTGGGCGACATCAGGCGTCTGGCTTTGTAGGTTTTTTTGGATAGTCCTTTTGGATAGTCCTTTTGATCAGCCCTTTTGAAATTAGGTGCTTTCCTGTGGGCCTCGCCACTGAGGTTCTTCGGTATTATTCATCAAGGTTCTTGCCAGTACAAAAAAGTAGTCGCTGAGTCTGTTGAGGTATACCCCAGCGGCGCGCAGGTTGTCTGCCGCCTCAGCATTTTCCAAGGTAGCCTCATCCTCCAACACGGACCAAAGATCTGTTTCAGCCCGTCTACATACAGTTCTGCAAATATGACTATGCGCTGCGGCAATAGTGCCACCTGGAATTACAAACTCGGTGAGTGGCGGCAGCTTGGCATTCATTAACTCAACAGCCTGTGAGACGTTGTCTTGGCCACTCACCAATGTCTTAGCGTCATATTGCCCCTCAAGAGCCAAAACGGCGCCAAGATCAAACAGCGCCTGTTGAACTTCGCCTAAAGTAGTTTGTATTTCGCCGGCGTGAGCGTCTGTCGTCAGGTGGCAACGCAACAAGCCAATGGCGCTGTTGAGTTCATCTGTGCTGCCCAGCGCCCTGATCATGGGCGCAGTTTTGGCAATTTTTTTGCCTGTAGCTAGTCTAGTTTGACCGCCGTCGCCGTTGTTTGTTGTTACTCGACTGATTCGACTCATAACTTTTTCGTATTCCTTAGTCTATGACGCACCTGATAGATGCGTTGTTTAGCGCACATGGTATAACGAAATACGTTGGACTAAATCGCAGAATTTTCATCTGCTACCGCGACGACAAGCACTTTATGATTTAGGCTTGTCACACACAAGACAGTAATGTGCAGTTAATAGGAGCGGAAGCTATGCCCTCATTTGATGTTGTTTCAGAAGTAGATTTGCATGAGATACGTAACGCCGTAGATCAGGCTGTTAGGGAAATGCGTACTCGTTTTGATTTCCGCAATGTAGAGGCAGATATAGAGTTAGAGGAAAAGAGCATTTTGTTATCCGCCCCTGAGGAATTTCAGCTGGGTCAACTTAAGGATATTTTGCGCGACAAAATGACATCTCGCGGTGTTGATAGTCGGGCATTGAACCCAGGTGATGTAGAAGGCCTTGGCAAACTGAAGCGACAAAAATTTGCGCTGGCCCAGGGCTTAGATAAAGATAACGCCAAGAAACTCATCAAGGTGTTAAAAGAAGCTAAGCTGAAAGTTCAGAGCCAAATCAATGACGACAAAGTGCGCGTCACCGGTAAAAAACGTGATGACTTGCAAGCGGCTATGGCTGCCCTGAAAGAGAGTGATGTAGACCTGCCCCTGCAGTTCAACAATTTCCGTGACTGATTTAAATAGCCCAACTGAAGTAGTCGGTGAGTCGCTGTGGCAACAGCTACTCGATCGACGCATGCTCATATGTATGGCAACGGGTTTTGCTTCGGGTTTGCCACTCTATTTACTTATTCAACTGGTGCCCGCGTGGTTAAGGCTAGAGGGCGTCAGTCTTACCGCCATTGGGTTTTTTACCATTGTGCAGTATCCCTACGCGATTAAATTTCTTTGGGCCCCTGTTCTCGAGCGTTATTCGTTTCCTATGCTCGGGCGGCGCAGAAGCTGGATGCTCATTACTCAATTAGCGTTGATTGGTTTCATCGGTTCACTAGGTTATTGGCAACCAGGCTCCCAGCTACAAACTATTACCTTTATAGCCGCTGCCGTTGCGGTTTTTAGTGCCACTCAAGACATTGTTTTAGACGCCTATCGTCGAGAAATTTTGGAAACGGAAGGCCAATTGGCACTGGGCAACACAATTCACGTGCAGGCCTATCGTGTAGCAGGTTTTGTACCTGGGTCCTTGGGTTTGTTTCTCGCAGGCGCAGTGAGCTGGGAGGTCAACTTTACCGTTATGGCCGCATTTATGGGCGTTGGTGTATTGCTGACGTTGTTTATAAAGGAACCTAAATCTCTTGCGTCACCGCCTTCCAATCTTTGGCAGGCGACTTATTTACCTTTCCAAGAATTTTTTCAGCGTCGAGCCTTGGGGCCAGCATTGGCCGTACTTGCCTTTATGGTGCTGTATAAACTCGGCGACAATATGGCCACGGCATTATCTACACCCTTTTACATTGATGCAGGATTTACCACTCAGCAGATTGCCATAATTGCCAAGAACGCTGCTTTTTGGCCGGCGTTGATTGGTGGTTTTTTAGGTGCAATAGCCATATTTAAGATCGGTATTAATCGGGCGCTTTGGGTTTTTGGGGTTTTTCAACTGGTGACCATTTTCGGTTTTGTTTGGTTGTCTCAAGCGGGCAGTGACCCTTGGGTGTTGGCTGTAGTCATTGGCGGTGAGTATTTGGGCGCAGGGCTAGGTACTTCTGCATATGTTGCCTACATCGCGCGCGAAACCTCACGTATGGCCGTGGCCACTCAGCTCGCATTGTTTACTGCCTTGGCGTCATTGCCACGGGTGATTACTTCCAGCTTCAGTGGTTTGATTGTCGACAATATAGGTTGGACAGATTTTTTCTATTTGAGTGCCTTGTTGGCGGTCCCCGGTATGCTACTACTCTATTGGGTTGCGCCTTGGAATGCCTTAAAGGTAGAAAAAAGCGCACGCTGAGCACAAAATTTTATCGGTAGAGATCGGCGGTTTTATATTTGCCAGCGATGCTGCTTGAGTACTTTCTCGCCTATCAGAACTACGCCTTCGGCTTCAAGTAAGCGTCGTTGTTCGATCATGCGAGAACCGCCGCGTTCGGCAATTTTCATTGCAGCGTTAACTACTCGGTGCCAAGGTAATTTGGTGCCGGCAGGTAGGCGACTAAGTGTTGTGCCTACGTATCGTGCATAACCGGGAAGGCCTGCCAACTCGGCTATTTGTCCGTAGCTGGCGACTTTAGCCTTAGGTATGCTAGCCACAACTTGCCAAATGAGTTGTGGTTTATCTAGCTCTGTAGATTGCTCCATAGTGTCTAAGCTTCGCGCTTTGGGTTGATTTGCACGCCGGCGAACACCATTTTTTTCTTTTATAGATTTGGAGATTTTACTTATGCCCTGGCTGCTGCTGTTCTTTTTGATGCCCATTATTGAAATGTACCTCCTATTCACGGTGGCTGGCTACATTGATGCCCTGCCAACGGTGGCATTAGTCATGTTAACGGCGGTTATTGGTGTGTCGTTGTTAAAGCGCCAAGGCCTAGCGACATTAACCCGTGGTGTTGGGCGAATGAATTCTGGCCAAGTGCCGGGGCAAGAAATCGCCGAAGGTATTTTGCTGGGTATCGCAGGAGCGCTGTTGATTACGCCTGGGTTTGTTACGGATACAGTGGGCTTTCTTTTGCTCTTTCCGCCTAGCCGCATTGCTATTGCTGGCGCTATTCTGCGCAATGCCACTTTGCAGACGAATATGCAGAATAATATGAGTGCCAATGCATCTTTCTATGAGACGGGTAGCGAGTCGCCGCCAACTCGGCCAGGTGCCGGCCCAACGAAACCTGCTCCGGACGCCAGCGAGCCTGGCACCACCGTTGAAGGCGAGTATCTGCGCAAAGATGGCGACTGAGGCGGATTCAACCCATTAATGCTCATCTTATAGAGCGGCTACGTTTTAAGTGTCTTTACCGGCATTGATCGACTGGCTGGTCGTCATTCACATCATTAGCTCCGCAGGACGCAAATAGTCCCCTCTAATTTGCATCTGCCCTTGAATATCGCTGCACTGACCCTATTATACTGCCTCTCGCATTAGCACTCTCTTCTAGAGACTGCTAAAGGAGAGTTGGCGCATCAGCGTCAAATCATGTGAGGGGTGAGCTATCGCTAAGCAGCGTTTATGACCTCTCATGTTTTGGAAAGTATTCCGTATTTGGAGCAACTGGGAGAACTAGTTAATGAATATTCGACCCCTACACGACCGCGTTGTCGTGCGTCGGTTGGAAGAAGAGGCCATCAGTTCTGGTGGTATCGTACTTCCTGATTCCGCCACTGAGAAGCCTTCACAAGGTGAAATTCTTGCGGCAGGACCTGGCAAAATGACCGATGGCGGCGACGTACGCGCCTTAGATGTTAAGACAGGCGATAAGATCATATTTGGCCAGTACGCTGGTAGCACCGTCAAGATTGATGGAGAAGAACTTCTCATCTTGAGCGAAAGCGAAATTTTTGGGGTTTTGGAAGGTTAAACCCTTCCTTCCACTAGCACGAGTTAAGAGGAAATAAGCGATGAGCGCTAAAGACGTAAAATTCGGTGATGACGCGCGTAGCCTAATGCTTGAGGGCGTAAATGTCCTTGCAGACGCAGTAAAAGTTACGCTTGGACCTAAAGGACGTAATGTAGTTTTAGATAAGTCCTTCGGTTCACCCACAGTGACTAAAGACGGTGTATCTGTAGCCAAAGAAATTGAACTGAAAGACAAATTTCAGAACATGGGCGCGCAGATGGTTAAAGAAGTTGCAAGTCAAACTTCTGATGAAGCCGGTGACGGTACAACAACCGCAACAGTTTTGGCTCAAGCCATTCTGCAAGAAGGGTTGAAGTCAGTTGCCGCAGGCATGAATCCTATGGATCTCAAGCGCGGAATTGATAAAGCAGTAGCTGCAGCCGTGATCCAGATCAAAAGCATGGCTACTCCATGTGAAGATACTAAGGCCATTGCTCAAGTAGGTACTATCTCTGCGAACAGCGACTCAGCTGTAGGCGAGATCATTGCCGAAGCTATGGAAAAAGTTGGCAAAGAAGGCGTAATTACCGTTGAAGAAGGCTCAGGCCTTGAGAACGAACTAGATGTCGTAGAAGGCATGCAGTTTGACCGTGGTTATTTGTCTCCTTACTTCATCAACAACCAAGATTCTATGGCCGCTGAGCATGAAGATCCTTTCATCCTTTTATGCGACAAGAAGATCTCTAACATCCGAGATCTGCTACCGATTCTTGAAAGTGTTGCAAAAGCAGGCCGACCTTTGGTTGTGGTTGCTGAAGACATCGAAGGCGAAGCATTGGCTACCTTGGTTGTAAACAATATGCGCGGCATCGTTAAAGTTGCAGCGGCTAAAGCACCTGGTTTTGGCGATCGTCGTAAAGCAATGTTGCAAGACATCGCTGTTTTAACCGGCGGTACAGTAATTTCTGAAGAGGTTGGTTTAACCTTGGAAGGCGCAACGCTAGAAGATCTAGGCACCGCGAAGCGTGTTTCTTCAACAAAAGAAAATACAACTCTTGTTGATGGCGCTGGTGACAAGGACGAGATTGCTGGTCGAATCAAGCAGATTCGTCAGGAAATCGAAGATACTTCTTCTGACTACGATCGTGAAAAACTGCAAGAACGCCTAGCTAAGTTGGCTGGTGGTGTTGCAGTAATTAAGGTTGGCGCGCCAACTGAAGTAGAAATGAAAGAAAAGAAAGCACGGGTAGAAGACGCCTTGCATTCAACTCGCGCAGCGGTTGAAGAAGGTGTTGTACCTGGTGGTGGTGTAACGTTGGTACGCGCTATCGCGGCAGCAGAAGCTGCTGTAGGTGATAACGAAGACCAAGCGGTAGGTATTGCATTAGCAGTACGTGCTATGAGCGCACCATTGCGGCAAATTGCCCACAACGCTGGCGTCGAAGGCGCAGTTGTTTTGGACAAGGTTGCTGCTATGAGCGGTAACGATGGTTATAACGCAGCTACTGGCGAGTACGGTGACATGTTAGCGATGGGTATTCTTGATCCTGCTAAAGTGACCAGAACAGCCTTGCAAGCTGCATCTTCTATAGCGGGTCTTATGATCACAACCGAAGCTATGGTAAGTGATCAGCCTGACGAAGGTGGTGCTGGAGGCGGAATGCCTGGTGGCATGCCTGATATGGGCGGCATGATGTAGAGCAATCTGCATTTGCAAAAAAACCCGGCTTTAGCCGGGTTTTTTTTGCCTGAAGTTTGATGGCTCCGATAGCGCAAAGCGTTTTCGTTGTCATGCTTTGGTTGAGCAACGCACCGCCGTTTCGCCTCCTTATTTACGCCCGCTTACCAATTAGAAAAGAAACAAGTAGCAAAGAAACTGCAACCAATGACTGAAAAGTAAAAGAAAGCAAAACTATGACGGAACCAGAAAATAAAAGTCAGGTAGCGCCGCAGTTTGAGATCAATTGTTCCCGCCAATTTGTTGCGTGGCTTATAGAGCAAAATATCAGCCTTGCTTTTAGCACCTACCAGTCAGGCAAAGTATTTTTATTGGGTCATAACGAGCAAAATAATTTGTCCATTTTTGAACGCACTTTTGAACGCACTTTTGAACGCGCTTTTGAGCGCGCTATGGGTTTGTGGAGTGATGGCGAAACTTTGTTGATGAGCAATCTGTATCACTTACACCGCTTTAATAACACTTTGGGCGCCGGCCAGGATGCTGACGGCTATGATCGTCTTTATGTGCCTAGGCTTAGTCACATTACCGGCGACATAGATGTCCATGATCTGGCATTGGGCGCAGATGGTAGGCCGGTCTTCATCAACACCCTATTTAGTTGCTTGGCGACAGTCAGTGATACCCATAGTTTAAAGCCCCTATGGTAGCCGCGTTTTATTACAGACTTGCAGCCGGAAGATCGCTGCCACCTAAATGGTTTAGCCCTGAAGGATGGATCGCCAGCTTATGTAACAGCTATTTCCTCAACAAATGTAACCGAAGGTTGGCGCGACCATCGGCAGTCCGGTGGCGTGGTTATCGACATTGAGAGCAATGAGATAATTAGCCAAGGTTTTTCCATGCAGCACTCTCCGCGCTGGCACAACGGTAAGTTATGGCTGGCAAATTCAGGTACCGGAGAGTTTGGTCGGGTAAATCTTGCCAGTGGTAAGTTCGAGCCTGTGGCTTTTTGTCCCGGCTATGTTCGAGGCGCTGCCTTCCATGGTAACTACGCAATACTTGGCCTATCTCGTCCCCGAGACAACAAAACCTTCAATGGCCTAGTCCTTGATGACCGCTTGGAAAAGGAACAAATAAACGCGCGTAGTGGATTGGTGGTAGTGGATCTCACCACGGGAGGGATTCCGCACGGCCTAAATGCAGAAGGCTTTATCTCGGAGCTTTATGATGTAGTAGTGCTTCCCGGTGTGAAAAGGCCAAGTATGATTGCCTTCAAGAACGATCAAATTAGACGGATACTTTCTATTGAGTAATTTGTCCGAAGGTAGTGTGGGTTATGTCGCTTTGGCGCGCTGCCGCCAAAGCGAATGGTGGCTAAGAAAGGACCTTAAGCGCGATTGTTGTTCTCTAGGATGGAGGAGAGCATTGATAGTCCTATAGGCGCCGCGGCTTTCGCTAGGGCTAGTACTCCTGACAAAATTCCTCTGTCTGACTCATACCCAGCGGTCTGTTGGTTTTCCTGAAGCTCTTTGTATATCTCTAGACCCGTGTGAGCAAGCACTGGAACAACTCTTCGGGCTATTGATAGTGCGGAGCTCCAAATGCCGTTAACATCGGCGTTAGAAACTAATAGGAAACCCCGTTGGCCAGCTGACAATTCGCCGATAATCGTTGAATTAGGTCCTACAACAAGAGGGACAGTTTCGTCGTCAGAGATTTTTACTGTTTGTGTCGTAAGCCCCGGAGTACAGTACATGCCCATATTGCTGGCGTCTGACGTGCTATTGGCTTTTGGAATGAAAAAATCTAATGTTTGGGTAGATACTGGTGCATCAGAGCTGCGCACTTGTATGTAAATGCGTTGAGATGGGATTGCTGTGGAAGGGTCATCATAAGTCACTTCTCCCGGGGTTGCAGTTACGTATGCAATCCTGCCTTGCAGCGCGGGGTTGGTGATTGCGCTGCCGTTTAGAGTGACAGCTCCATTTACTTGACTAAACAGTGCGCGATGATTGCCATGCAAACCTGCAACCATTAAGTTTTCTGCAATGGTTAAAGTTGTCGGAACCACATTGTAGGGCAGTACCACTGAGTTTTGAATTGAGCTAATAGTTGGCATCATATCCATTATCGATCTCCTGAAAGTAATTGATCATGTATGTTGTAAAAACGTATTGAGGGCTGCTTAGAGCATTTTAAGCTTTCAGATAAAGTTTGCCGGTAGCTGGGTCCATGACCAGTCCAACGGTTCGTATGTTGCTGGGGGCAGTTTCCAAGTTTTTAAATGAAACACCGTCTTCGATACTGAGTGCTTTAGCGGTTACTTGACCCATGTTAGAAACACTCATCATTGGGCCAGCATCAAACTTGTCTTCGTCATAGACACGTAAAATATCTTGGTCACCCGGACTCCATAGGCAAAAGGTGTTGTCGTTCATAAATATGCCCCCAGACTCGCCGTTAGGGCCGCCATTTGTACTTGTCCCTTCGATCCATAATCCGGGAAGTCCTCTATTTGGTGCAAAGGTCTTAGCGGTACCAAATGTACCTTTGGTGCCATACTGTATGCAGTAGCTGGCTGTGCAGAGTTCATCGGCCATCGTCTTCTCCTAATCATTAAGTAAAACTGTTGAGAAAAATTAGCTGATCCGTAAAACTCGTGGATCTGCCAAAAGGTAGGAAACTAACCCGGCTCCCCCGGGATAACTTGCTCGCATTTGCTGCGATGCAAGCATTCTGATGAGTTCGGCATTAATGTCGGCGTAAGATACAGGGTTGCCGAAGCTTCGTACTAACCCCCACCCTGGTTTGTCTGACCATACATAGTTATTGTTAGTCGTTCCGTAGCGACTTAGGCGAAACCAATGGTAGTCCATGAAGTTACCTTGGATATCTAACCCCATGACGAGGGCGACAAGTGCGGATGAGCTAGCCTTCATGTTATTTTCCAGAGGGAAGATTGGTGCTACTCCCAGCGAAAATAGGCCATCTCTTGTTGAAGCGTGCAAAACCTGCAGAGGATCAAGGTAATTAGCTGCGGGAATTCCACTTCCTAGACCTGGTTGAGCATAGGTGTTGGTACGTAAGCTGACCGCAAAATTGTAGCAATTGTTATTAACGCAAACGTTGTAGCTAAAGGCTGAGGCGGGCTGCCAGTTCCAGTAGGCAAGCTCCTTTGTGACATATGGTGCTATATTTATAGTTGGGGAGGGTAGAGTTGCACTTGCCGCATAGGTGTGTTGTAAAGATTTTAGTTCGTTAGGCGAAAGAATTTGCAGTTCTTCAATCCATTGCAGATATGTCTTTACAGTCATTGTACCCTCTGACCAAGTCACCGCCATCTCTTTATCAGCCAAAGATGCGCAAACAGTCAGCGTCTCTCCATTGATTGCAGTTGGAAAGATTTGTGCGCAATAGCTTTCAAATTCTCCTGTTGTGATTACTGAGCCTTTTTCAATGCTAATATTTTGTGGTGGCTGAATAGTTTTTTCATTTGTTATTTCGAAGGCTCCAATCAGTTTTTTCCATGTTGCAAGTTGTACCGATTTTTTGGGATTTTTCCTGCCAGAATATATTGCGATAGAAATTTCTACGATATCCATTTTTCAGATCCTTATTCGATTTAAAGGAAAATAGTAACTGTTTGAGTATATTTAAAACTTATCGCAAGGAGATGCAACCTTGATCTTGTGATTTTTTGACGCAAAATGTTTTGGCCGCTAAAAACTACCGTTGGTCTATTTTTTCTTTTAAATTATAGGTAAAGCTTCGAGTTGGCGAGGCTATTTGTTTTGAGTCTAGGTTTTGCAGGCGTTGAAAATTCGGCGTGACAAACTATTTGGCCTTTGTTCGATTTGAGCGCTCAGTAAAATTTCAGTAGTGTCTAATTTTTATCTGGTCGAGTTGGTGGTGACGAACGTTTTGATGATCTCGTCTTGTGAGCAGGTGGTCAGTCAGCGCCGACTACCATTTTGTGAGGTTGATTCTTAATTGTTGTATCCCCCTTGCCTGCCCACTCCAAACAAGAAAAAGTTTTAACGGCGTGGGTAGTCAAGCTTCCTATCCGGCGCGCATTAAGAATATCGCGTTTAGCCAAACGGCTTAGTGTTTGATAAGCGGCAAAAAATACTCGGACAGGTTTGATAGAGGGCCTTATTATTGGTGGAGGTTCGTTTGGCCTAAGCGCAGAGGACTTGATTAGTAATCTTTCGTGGTTTAGTGCTACTGCCTGATGTGAAAAGGTCAAGAGTGATTGGTTTTAAGAGCCGGCAAGTTATAGGAGTGGTTTTGTGGAGTAATTAGTTAGGGAGTTGCGATGTGGTCAGTTGGTTGCACATAGAGGCAATAGTGGATTCAATTTTCCCTCAAATATCCATTATTCGGTAAAGGCTTTTGCTGGTGCCTTGATCTGTGATTCGTTATCCTTCCGCCAGTTTCGTTTTTCAGAATTTATTTTTCAGAGCTTAATAGAACGGCTACTTTTGTGCTTCTCGATGGTTAGGGCGGATTATCCGCTTTGGTCATTTAGTGCTGTAGTAAAGAAAGAGGCGCTCTTTATGGTTCGCAACTTAATTAGGGGATTTTATGGACGCTGTGATTATTGATTACTTGGCGAGGTATGCACACCTCCTGTTTGGTATTACATGGATAGGCCTACTTTATTATTTCAACTTTGTGCAAACAGAGTATTTCAAAGAAGCTGAGCCGAATGCCCGAGTGGACGCATTTTCAAAATTAGCGCCTCGCGCTTTGTGGTGGTTCCGTTGGGGTGCCATGGGTACCTTCCTCACAGGGGTTGTCTTGCTTGGCAATCGCCACACAGGTTTGACCAGCGATATTACAATTGGTGCGACTTTGGGTACGTTAATGTTTCTTAATGTTTGGCTCATTATTTGGCCAAATCAAAAGATCATCGTTGAATCGAATCAGGGCGTTGCCCAAGGCAACGAGCCAGATCCCGCAGCTGCAGCCGCGGCACCCAAGGCGGGTCTTGCTTCACGTACAAACACTCTTTTCTCTCTACCGATGTTGTGGTTTATGGGATCAAGTGCGCACCTTTCCAGTGGTGGCATTGCTTCAAACGCCAACGCAATCATTGCGTGTTTAGTGATCATTGCACTGCTTCAGGTTAATGCAATTGTAGGTAAGCAAGGCCCATTGACTACGGTTCGTGGTGTGATTGTCTCTGGTTTGGTATTGACCGTAGTGCTTGCAGGTATTTTGCGAGTTCTATAGTCGACTTTGCTATCGGTCATCGGTCATCGGTCATCGGTGATTAGAACTGACAACCGATAAGCACAAGCAGATGTAAAAAAGGCGACCCTAGGGTCGCCTTTTTTTGCTTCTATAATCCTTTCTTGGCTTTTTGTAGCCTTTTGCGCTTCAGCGTTTAGCCTTGGAAACGTTTAGCAATGAGGTGATCTATGCTGAGTTTGCCGGCACCTACATAAAGTAGAGCGACAAGCATAATCGTATAAGTGGCAGCAAACTCGATGCCATTGTTGAGAATAACAAGGCTGCCATTTTCGGTTAGCCAACTGTAGTTTGCATTGTCTTGCAAAATTTCCTTGGCTCTATCGAGGCGTTGAATTGCGCCCATGGTTCTTTCGGTGGCAAATAGACCGCCGCCTTCTGCAATAGCCAACCAGCCGTTTGGCAGGTGTACTGTGACGGCCGCAACAACCATGGTGAATATCAATGGAATAGAAATCCATCGGGTTGCAAAGCCGAAGAACAAGCACACAGCTCCAATAACTTCGGTCAATGTTGCAATCCATGCCATAAGAAAGGGTAGGGGTAGACCTAAGCCCCAATCCGGATTGCCAAACCATTCAATGGTGCTCTCCATACTGCCAAGCTTCATGGTACCTGCCATCCAAAAAACGGGCACTAAGTAAAGCCTAAGTAATAATGGCGCAATAAAGTCCGTTACGTTGATTTTGTCTAAATACATCTGTGCTTTGATTGCTAAGCTTATGAACATTTGCTGACTCCTTTGTGAAGGTGGCTTAAGTTTTTATTTGTTTTGGGTGGGTGCCCAAAAGGATATGTTTCGCAGCCATTTCATACATCAACTCACAGCCACCTTGAATTACGACGTCTGGGTTTGTATGGCCGATTTCTCTACTGATTTGTAGCAATATATCCTTCCCGGTTTGATTGGCTTTTGTACTGATTTTGTCGATCAACATTGCCGCTAACGGGTTCAACTCCATAAATCCCGTTTTTAACTCGCTGTTTCTATAAACAACGATATAGGTCGGTAGCTCTGGCGCCTCCGTGGGTAGGAAATCTGGGCCAATCTCATGCACGGGCCAACTAAATCCCACAGTGGTAGAGATGGGGTTAATCACAGGGCATTGATCGATGAAAGCTTCGGCGCTGCTCACTGGGTTGTGGGTAATGTTGCGCGTATCTAAATCAATGGCGAGCTCCAGCCATTCATAGTGAGCAAGTTCCATTGTGAAGGGAAAGGCGAACGGAAAAGCGAATGGATGCTCGAGCTGTTCTTGCTCTTTGAGAAACATGAGAAATTCTTGGGGCATCTTCGGAACTGTCTCTTATACACATCTCCGAGCCCACGAGACGGACTCCTAT